>NZ_JAMYSF010000046.1:0-25043 GCF_040321775.1 Mesorhizobium sp. M0243
TGGCCGGTCTTTGGTTGGAATGGTGGCCGGCTTCATACCGGAATGGTGGCCGGTGTTTGATCGGAATGGCGGCCGGCTTCACGTCGGAATCCGCACTTGACGCGGCTCGCGCCAAAGCGCGGCGGGGGGAGCTGCGTCTCAGTGTCCCGATCGGTTATATCTGGCACCGCGACTATGGGCTGGGGCTTGATCCCGATTTGCGGGTACAAGAGGCGATCCGCCTCATCTTTTCGCGCTTCCGCGAGCTTGGCAGCGCCCGCCAGGTGCTGATTTCGCTGACGGCTGATAATTTCCATTTTCCTCGCCCTTCTGACGGGCGCAAAACGGTGTCCTTCGACTGGGTGCCGGTTCGCTATCGAAGCGTTATTTCGATCCTGAAGAACCCCTTCTACGCTGGGGTCTATGTCTATGGTAAAAGCGAGAAGCGAACCGAGATTGTCGCGGGCTTGCTCGCCTGCGGCCGATGCGGAAGGCGGTTGGGCGTTGTCTACTCGGGGCGGCCTCCGGGGCATCCCTATTACCGCTGCGAACGTATCAATCAGATGCTGGCCAAGCCACGATGCATGACTTTTGGCGCATCTCGCATCGACCCTGCTATCGGCAAAGAGATATTGAGGGCCGTGACGCCGATGGCGATCGAGGCCGCAATGGAAGCTGATCGGGCGCATCGGGATAATCTGGAAGAACGACACCGCATGGTGGAGTTGGACTTGCAGCAAGCCCGATACGAGGCCTCTCTCGCTGAACGTCGCTATGCTGCTTGCGACCCTGACAACCGGCTGATCGCTGCCCAACTGGAGAAGAGCTGGGAGGCAGCGCTCAGGCGCGTGGAATCCTGTGAAGCTGGTTTGGCCCAAGCGCGACAAATCGATCTTGTCACCCCAGTCCCCGAATTTGCTGGCATTGCCACCGATCTGGAGGCCGCCTGGCGCGCACCTAACGTCGACATGCGATGTCGTCAGCAACTCCTTCGTGCTCTCGTGACTGATATCATTGCTGACATCGATGAAGAGCAGCGTGAAGTCATTTTGACGATCCACTGGAAAGGCGGCCAGCACTCCCAGCTGCGCATTCGCAAACCCAAAGCTGGCGAACATGGCCAGAGTACTCCGGAGGCCGCCCTTGCAGTCATGCGGTCTATGGCGACCCGGTGGTCCGACACAGACATTGCCGCCACTCTCAACCGGATGGGAATGCAGACCGGGCAAGGCAAAACCTGGACTGGGCGCCGTGTCGGGGCACTGCGCACGGTCCATAAAATCCACGGCTACCGATCCGCCGAAAAGAATGGCGAGTGGCTCACATTGACGGAAGCCGCCAAAAAGCTTGGGGTTACTGCCCATCGGGTCCGTCGATTGATCAAGGAGGGCGTGCTCCCTACCGAGCAGGTGGTACCCGATGCACCGCACCAAATACGAGCTGCGGACCTGGAAAAGGATCAAGTGACCCAGTTTCCGCGTCACAGAGGCCCGTGTCGCATCAAAATGGAAAGCCAAAAGTCCCTGTTTCCGGACGTTTGAAGAGGAGGTGCAGTATGAATCGGTCATTGCAATGCCGCGCAACGCTCTTTCGGCCGCGTTGTTGCTGAGGCAGATCCTGCCGTCGTCGATGAAGCGGGCGAAGTCGGCCTAGCGCCTGAGCATGTAGTTGATCGGCTTCAGGACCTCGGAAGAGCGCGAGAGAGTATCGCGCTCGCGGAGCAACCAGGCGTGCGTGTCGTCGAGAAGTGGTTTGCTCTCCTCCTGGCGCACGGCATACCGCTCGTCAGCGCTGCGGCCGTTGATGGCGCGCTCGATCTCGAACAGCGCGTCGAGGCGCCTGACCGCTTCCAGCACGATCGGGGAGACCGGTTTGCCCTTCTTGCCTTCGCGGGCATTTTTCGCGATGTCGGCCAGCTCGAAGAAGCCCCGCCGCGCATGGGCGAAGCAAAATGCCGGCGTGATCGGCAGCACCTTCTTCTGCGGGTCGAACAGCGGCTCGAAGCCGTTGTAGCAGTCGGCTTGCAAGATACCGGCGAAGGCGGCCAGATGCTTCTGCGGGTGCTCGCCTCGTCGGTCGCTCGAGGCGTAGTAGACTGCCGCCGGTGGTGCAAGCCCACTGAAGGGCCGATCGTCCCGCACTAGGTCCAGATCCGCCCGGTCGTGCACCTGCTCTTCGCCAGGATGCGGATGGTGGTGTCGTCGCCATGAAGGCGCTCGGCCGCGAGCACATGGCGCTCGATCAGCTGGAAGAGCGGCATGACGGCGAAGGTTCCGTGGCCGACCTGATCGGCCAGCGTCGACAGCGGCAGGTCGATCCCCTCGGCCTTGAAGCGCGTGCTCTGGCGGTTGAGTGGAGCATGCATGCCGAACTTGTCGAACAGGATCGTCGCCAGCAGCTGCGGGCCGATGAAGCCGCGCGGCGTGACATGGAACGGCGCCGGCGGCTGGCTGATCTTCTCGCAATCGCGGCAGGTGAACTTTTCGCGCACCGTCTCGATCAGCTTGAAGCGGCGTGGGATCTCTTCCAGCGTCTCGGTCACGTCCTCGCCCAGCTTCGACAGCCGCGATCCGCCGCAGCAGCGCAGGTGGTGGGAGGCTCGATGACGACGCGCTCGCGCTCGATATTTTCTGGCCAGGGTTTACGCACTGGCCGCTTGCGCGTGAAGGAACGCACGCTCTGGGTCCTCGCCGCTGCAGCGGCCGCGGCAAGCTCGTCCTCGCTCGCCGCGGTCACGAGGTCTTCGAGTTGCAATTCCAACTGCTCGATCAGCCGCGCCGTGCGCTCGGAGCGCTGCCCGTACAGTTCGCGTTTCAGCTTCTCGATACGCAGCTCGAGATGCGCGATCCGCGCCTCGGTGTCGGACAGCATGGCTTGCGCATTGGCCGCTTCGGCCTGCCAGTTGGAGGCCTCCGTCTGCGCCACGTCGCGCTCGGCTTCGACCCGCAACCGTGCTTCGCGTTCAGCCCGCAGCGCCGCTAGGGCACTCGCGAGGTCCGAAGGAAGATCATCCGGCTTCAACGTCATGAGGCCAGTGAATCAGATTTTGCCTGCAATTTCAAAATGTAAATGCTAGCCGACCCGCGTCGGACGCCAGGTTTCCTGAGGGTTGCGCCAATCGATCCCGGACAGGAGATAGCTCAACTGCGCCGTCGAGATCGTAACGCTTCCGTCTGCCAGAGATGGCCAGATGTAGCGGCCGCGCTCAAGACGCCTGGTAAACAGACACGATCCTTGCCCATCATGCCAAATGACCTTCAGGAGATCGCCTCTTTTTCCGCGAAAGCAAAAAATATGGCCGCTCAGCGGATCCTTCTTCAAGATCTCCTGCACGCGTAGAGCAAGGCTGGGAAAGCCGCAGCGCATGTCGGCGTGTCCCGTCGCCAGCCACACCCGCACCCCCGTCGGAATCGGGATCATCGCAGCGTTTCCAGGCCGCGCATGATCCGAAGCAGCGCTTCCACGTCCACGTCGGGCTCGACGATGACCCTGCGGCCATTCACGCTCACCACTTCCATGCGCCCGCCAGCCGGTTCTGGACCCTTCTTTGGCTGCTCCGGTAGGATCATCGCCGGCACGAAACCGCAGACGCCACCTTCGCCGAGCCGACCCTCGCGATGCGCCTTGCGCCAAGCAAACAGCAGTGGGTTGGAAATCCCGTGACGCCGCGCTGTCGCGGATGCTTGCCGCGGAGCCGAATAGCTCTCCTCGACGATCCGCAGCTTTTCCTCCTCCGACCAGCGACGCCGGCGACCAGTGTCAAAAATCTCGAGACGAGTGACTTGGCGACTGTCAGTAGCGATATCCATAGCGACAGTCAGCTACATCCTCCCTTCGCCGACAAGGCGGCCCTCCTCGGAGGCGTACGACAAAAGCAGAATACAGTTGTCTTTAGCCGTGTGGATCGATTGGCCCATGCCCTAGCCACGGAGCGCCAGCCGCTTGGGATCGGCATGAGCAAAGGAACACGGCCTCGATGCCGCGGGCTGTCGCCCAAGTGCCTCCTGCCGGTTCCGGCCGACCCAAGGAAGCGGACTGGGCGAGGATGTGGATGAACTCGCAGTCGCATGAAGGCAAAAACGAGGCCTATAAGTGTTTTGATGGCGGCAAGGCGGCTCATCCGCGGTGCCGCCCTGATTCGGCTGTTCGCCCTTGTCGCGCAGTGCCAGTTCTTCGGATGGCAGGATGTCAAGGGCCACCGAGGCCAAGAATTCCTGGTCGAGACGACGTACGACATGACCGAGCGCCTCCAGAGCGCGGCATCTTCAGTCAACCAAGTCATGGCGGATACGATCGATCGTGGATCCGACGTCAAAGACAGCGCTCATGGTTCTCGCTCCCGAGCCATGAAAGGCCGGCGGCGTGACCGCTGGCCTTTCACTTCGGAATCTACTTGCCGATTAAAGGAACTGCTTGTTCAATTGAAGGCTTGCGCCACCGAAGACACCACGGCGGCGAAAGTTATCTGAGAGCTGACCCCTAACCTCCAACCCAACTTACGGTTGGAGTGGATCCACTCATGAAAGCGCTGGAGTGACACAAGGGGCTCTCGTGGATGGATGCTATGCACGAACTGCAGGGGATCCGCCGAGATTGCAGCGACGGCGCCGAGCGAGACAACCCAAGCTGAAGAAGGTGTAGCAAACAGCCACATCGCGAGTGCTAGGCCTGCGCAGGCGTCAACACCAATGCAGATCAGATCGATTGCTACGTCTCGGTTCAATCTAAGGCGCCGATTGTCGGCACCCTCCCCAACTGAGATCGACCGAAGCGGGTAGTCCCAATGCGGAATGGCGTCGATCGCAAAATGGCTCGTAAAGCCAGCCACGGCTGCCAGTATGGGATCGGAAGGAAATAGACTGGCAATCGCGCCGCCAACGACTGCATGTGTGCTCAAAATCATTGTGAAGCATCTCCGCGCTGCGTTTCAGTGTCACGAATTAAGCCCAGCAACGATATAGCTCCGCCGGATCTATGGCCCGACAATTCTGGGTTCTTCCGCATATTTGGTGCAGGGACTACTTTTTCGGTGTCCCTGCGTCCGGTTAGGTCAAGCTGCATTCAGCAGTCGGCTCTTTAGGAGTGGATAGGCGTCGCGCCCGTACATCCGGCGCTTCGTCTTGAGGCGGTTGATCTGGCCTTCGACCGGGCTCGTGCTCCAGGGCTGGGTGATTGCCGACCGCGCAGCCTTATTGCACTGTAGAAGCTCGCGATCCTGTGTCTCCGATCAAATTTCAGTTGACAGGGGCTTCCGTCTCGATAGCTCTCTGCTCTCACAAGGTTGCCAGCTTAGGTGGCAATCGAAACATCGTGTGGGTTCATCGTGCGTTCGATTTCGTCGATTTCACGTCGCAGAATCTGAATGAAGTCGCCTACGCTGCTCCTCCGCAGCCTTGCGCTAGTCATGTTGATGGCGAGCGCGCCTGCTACATTTCCGCCTTCTAGGATGATTGCCACCGCTATCGCGGAAATTCCTTCCACAAGGTGCCCGTCATCGACGGCATAGCCGCGCCTGCGGATCTCTGGCAGCGCATGCCTGATTTCGTCCGCTGTCAATCCATGGTAGCGCTCGAATTGTGGTGCGTTGGTTTCTAGAATGACCTCGGCTTGGTTTGGTGGCAGCATGGCCAAGATCGCTTGGCTAGCGGGGCCAACCCCAAGGGGTATCTGGCCACCGACCTGTCCCGTGAGGCTGTCGATCCGGTAGCCACCGTCCTGTCGGTCGACGCAGACGGTGTTGAAGCCGTTGCGAGCCATAAGAAAAACAGTATCACCCGTTTCGGCCGCAATACGCATCAAAGCAGGATGACAAACCCGCCGCATACCCGTCGTGTCCGCGGCTTTGGCTCCGAGAGCAAATAGGGCCAGCCCTAGTCTGTACCGCTTTGTTGTCTCGTCGCGCTCGATGTAGCGATGCCGCTCAAGGCCGGTGATGATTCGATGTGCCGTCGACATATTTAGGCCGAAGGCTTCGGCAATCTCGGAAACCCGCGCACCGCCACGGCCGAGCTCTCCAAGATGATTCAAGATAGCGACGGAACGATCGAGCAATTGCGTTCCCGTCGCCTTCTCCTCGCTTTCGGTCGTCGTCTTCACGTGCACCTCGATCAACCAGCCGGCGGATCAAAACGATCCATAAGGTCGTCGCCCCATTATCACGACAGCTCTCAACGAGGCTAGCTACACGGGACTAACAGCTCGTTGCCTCGAATGCAGGCTCGTCTATCGACGAAAGGCGCGGAATTGGTCGCTGCAAAGTTTCAATCAGCCTGCCAAGCTCGCCCTGTCGAAGATCCCGGAATGCTGCGAGAAAGATTTCCATATGCTGCTCTTCCAGCCTGGGCTCTGCCACGTTTCGAAATTTGTTCTCCAAAGTAGCCCAGCCCATCGGGTTTGTGGGCTCACCCGTTGGGGCGAGGACCTCCTTAGACAGCCGCTCGTTGTTCGTCCTTATTACCACGCGTGCTGGAACAGACTGAGGGAATGCCGCGTCAAAATCGGGATCAACCCGCAACTGAATTCGCCTGGCAAGTGCGATGGTCCCGGAATCAGCTAAGTCCCTGTTCGTGATCTGCAAAAGCGCCTCGGCTCCTTTTGTCAATGCCATGGCCACGCAGAATGGGACGCTATACTGGGCGGATTCCGTTGTGCGCGGCGCCACTTCGTTGTTCAGACGAAGTGCCCATGAAAACGTTTCTATTTCTATCGCATGTATTTCGGTGACATTCATCCCATGCTGCGCCTTAAGGGCCAAGACAGCATCAATTGCCGAATGCGCCCAACGGCAACAGCCGTAAGGCTTGAAATAAATGCCGTTGATCGCCCACTCGGTTCCAAGCCCATCGAGCAGGCGACCACGGTGGAAGATGCTTTCGTTGTCAAGAAGATCGACTGGCCCGGTAAAGCCCTGGGCCGCGAGTTCGACGGCAACCAGAGCTGTCGCGGTTGCCCAGGGGATGCCTTCTTTCAAGTGATTGCCCATCACCTTCGAGTATGCGACCGCGGAAAGGTTCGGCGCAGTCGAGCCGGCGATGGCAATGGCCTGCTCGATTGCACGCGGCTCTAGGCCGCGCAACCAAGCCCCCGCTGCGGCAGCGCCGTAGCCAACCCATGGGCCTGAAACGAGTGTCGTCAGAGTTCCAAAATCCCGCGAGGCAGCCACGCGGACGGCGATCTCATAGCCGAGCGCGATCGCGGGTAGTATCCTGTTGGTTGGACATCTGCATTCGGCTGCCATGGCCATAACAGCGGGAATGATCGATGCCCCGGGATGTCCGGCCGCCGCGCGATGACCATCATCCAGATCCAAGCTCGACGCACTTGTAGAATTGACGAGAGCTGCACCGGCCGCGCTGGTGCGATGCGTTGTGAACCAAATCGGCGAGTTTCCATGCTGCCACACGGACAGGGCCGCCTTTCGCGTTGCGACCGTAGCATCTTCATTGACGCCGGCGAGCGCGGCTGTCGTCAAGTCCAGAACCGCCGTTTTCGCTTGTTCAGCAGCGGGACCGTTGATCTCGCGGACATCGAAAAGGAAATCTGCAAAGTGTCGGGCAATGGTCATGGAGGGGTTGTCACCTGTGAACGGTATTGAAGGCATCTTCGATGCTTTTTATCATTATATGAAAAGAAGCTCTTGTAAATCCCATAATATGGAAGTATGGGTTATGCGTGGATGTCGAGTCGGCAGGCTGAGACCAATGGCAGATCGCACTTTAAGTCAGTCGGAAGGGGTCCTGGCAACCGTTGCTGCCTCTGGGCAGTGTCCGGTTATCATTGATCAAGTTGAGACACCCGGACGACTAGTTTACCCCAAGTCGTGGATCCGGGATCAGGCCGGGTGCTCGTCGGCGACGAGCAGCGGGTCAGGCGGCCTTCGCGGATCGCGTGGTCAAGACGGCACCCTCCCGCCGATTGCGCCCCGTTCCGCGAAGGCCGCCACTTTCGACTCTCTGTTTCGGCACTTTAAATGCACATACATGGGATGAGCACATGACCGGCAACCGGCAAGCGTTTACAACTGAAGAATTCAAGACGCGCGTAGCGCAGGTGCAGTCAGAAATGTCGGTGCGGGGCATCGATATTCTTTTGCTGCACGCACCGGAGAATATCTACTACCTCACGGGACACCAGACATCGGGTTATTTCGCCTATCAGACCGTCGTGCTCGCTCAGACCGGTGACCCGCAACTGCTGTTGCGCTTTCTGGAAAAGGGCAATGTCGACGAATATTCGTGGCTCCCGGACGCCTCCACCTGGAAGAGGGCGACGATCTCATCCAAAAAACGCTCGCCCTGGTGCGCGGTTTCGGTACCGCCGGCAAACGCATCGGACTGGAGAAAAGGTCCTGGTTTTTGACGTCTGCAATCGCAGATGCGCTGACCAATGGACTTAGCGATGCCACGATTGTGGATGCGAGCTTGCTTGTCGATCGCGTTCGCGTGATCAAATCACCCGCCGAGGTGGGCTACATCCGACGTGCAGCACAGATCGCCGAAATCGAGCAGCAGGTCGCGTTTGCGACCATTTGCGATGGGGCCACGGAGGCCCAGGTTGCTGCTGCGGTTTTCGCGGCCGGCGTCAACGCCGGGTGCGAGTATACCGGCCTACCGCACCATATCATGTCCGGATACCGCTATAACGTCTGCCATGCGAACTGGAGCCCGAAGATCATTCAGCGTGGTGAATTGGTGCTTTTCGAGCTCTACGGTTGTCTCGAACGCTATCATGCAACACAGATGCGCACGGTGGCCATCGGCCACGCGTCGGATGAGGTAAGGCGGGCCGCTGACGTTGTTGTATCCGCTCAGGATGCTGGTATTGCGGCTATGAAGCCTGGTGCCTCAGCCCGCGAAGTCGATGCACTGGTGCGAAAGCCGATCCGCAAGATCCGGCCCGATTATTACAACCGCAGTGGCTACTCGACCGGCATCGGCTTCCCGCCCAAGACCGCCGAATGGGAAGCGCTCGACTTCAACGAACAAGAAGATTGGGAACTAAAGGAAGGTATGGCCTTCCACATGCTGGCGCTGGCCTGTGGGTTTGGCATCAGTGAAACTGTCGTCGTGACGAGCAATGGGGTTGAGCGCCTCACCGGTTCGAACGGGCGTGCACTTCTGATCAAGTGATCAGAAATTAAGAGGGGTCCTAACAAAGGGAGTAAAGAGCATGACGGACAAAGTCTTTAATATCCGCGTTGACCGCAGAAGCTTTCTTGCCGGCTCGGCTGCAATTGCAGCTTCAACGCTGCCATCACCTCTGATCAGATCAGCCTCTGCACAGGAGTTTGCAGGAAAGCAGATCAGGGTCCTTACGTGGTCCGATCCGACTGGCCAGGCTGCCGTCAAGAACATTATGCAAACCTTCGAGGCAAAGACCGGCGCCAAGGTCATTGCCGACCTGACCAGCAGCACATCAGATATGATTGCGAAGATCAAGGCGTCCGCATCCAAGCCGCAATATGATGTCGTCGTCCTATCGGGGTTTGGCGCGGACTCTTTGGCCGATGCCGGGCTTCTAGAAAAGCCCGATACTAGCGCAATCGCCAACCTTTCCGGGGTTGATCCCAAGTATCAAACCGGTGCCAATGGTCATGGGATCGGCTACTTCCTTTGGAGCGATGGTCTTATCTACAATACGAAGCGCTATACCACCCCACCGAAATCCTACGATGTAATCTGGGACGCGGCCAATGAGGGTAAGATCGTACTTCCCACACCGGATAATCTCGGTGCGCTTGAGCTGATAATTGTCGCAGCGAAGGCCGCTGGCGGTGACCTCAAGAATCCTGCCCCCGGATTCGAACTGCTGAAAAAGATGAAGGGTAAGGCCTTGGCCATCACGACGAACTCGAACCAAATCGCCGACTTGTTCCGTTCGGACGCTGTGAATGCAGCAGGTGTAATGTCCCCTCTAACGTTCTCGACATTCATCCCGAATCCGGAGTTCAACATTGGTGGCATGTACGATCTGGCCGAAGGTTTCTTCGTGGATCTTCAGTACATGGTTGTCCCGAAAGGTCACCCAGGCGATGCTGCGACCGTGAATGCCTTCCTTAATCACGCTCTTGATCCAGTGGTGCAAGGGAAGATGGCCGAGGAGGTCTGGTACGGTCCAATCAACCAAGATGCAATCTTGTCGGAGAAGGCAAAGAAGAGCCCATTCATTCCAAGCCCCGAAGTGATCAAGGAACGCGCCAACCGACTGGATTCTGGTTTCCTTGCGTCCGTGCGTGACGAGTGGATCCAGCGCTACACAGACGCAGTGATGTAAGATCACGTTCGGTGTTGGGCTGGCCACTCGGCCCAACACCGGTGCGCATCATCTTTCACAAACGCTACCTTCTGAGGTGACATGGAACAGAATCCTGTCCTTGAGATCCGCAACCTTTCACGCACCTTCGCTCATGGTGCTGTGAGGGCTGTCGACCATATCGATCTGGACGTGCAACCGGGCGAGATCATGTCAATCCTAGGTCCTTCCGGCTGCGGTAAGACGACGATCATGCGCATTATTGCGGGATTGGATTCGCCGACTTCTGGAGAGGTTCGCATTCTCGGCAAAGACGTTGCGGGAAAGCCGCCGCACAAGCGTAATGTCGGTTTGGTTTTCCAGTCCTTGGCAATCTTTCCGCACATGAGCGTCAAACAAAATGTCGCCTTTGGCCTGCGCATGCAGGGTCTGGCCAGCAACCTGATCGAAACCAAAGTCGCCAAAGCGTTGGAACTCGTACAGCTTTCGCCCGAAAAGTTTGCGGAACGACGACCAAGCGAACTGAGCGGAGGGCAGCTTCAGCGGGTGGCCTTGGCACGGACATTGGTGACTGAACCGGCGCTGGTCCTTTTCGACGAGCCGATGGCGGCACTCGACCGGCGCCTTCGCGACTATATGGCCGTCGAACTTAGGGCTATCCAAAAGCAGCTCGGCATTGCGGCCGTCTACGTTACGCACGATCAGGAAACGGCTTCTATGATGTCGGACCGCGTCATCATCATGAATGCTGGCAAGATCCTTCAAGCCGGGACGCCGGAGGAAATTTACGACGCACCGAACTCTAGGTTCGTTTCCGATTTTCTCGGCGACACCAACACCCTTCGGATCGCGCGCGTACTCGACCAGGCGAACGGGACATCGTTGGTGCAGACCGACGCCGGGCTCGCAATTCGTGTCGCAAATTGCACCGACATAGGTGAAGGAGCGTTTGTCATTTTTCGACCCGAGCAGACAATCGTTCATTCCGCCGACCCCGGCGGCGCTTTTGAGGGCCAGGTGGTGTCGTCACAGTTTCGCAGCGGTCTCCACCGCTGGCAGATCGTGCTCCCCGGCGGCAACACGCTTATTGCGCAGTCGACCGAAAACAGACTTGCCTCATCTGCCGGCGATACCGCTTGGGTTACGATCGACTCCGGCAAAGCGAGAATCGTTAGCCAATGACCGCGATCGAGAACCCCATCGCTCCGCTTCCGTCGATGGAAAAAGACGCGCCGATCCGCAAGCCGCCGATCAGGCTTCTTCTTCTTCCGGCTGGCACGCTGATCGGTCTCCTGTTGGTCTGCGCCCTGGTCGTCCTGCGCATGAGCGTCGGAGAACGGAATGCCGAATGGACAGGCTGGAGTTTGAGGGCCTACACGCAATTGGCCAGCGCCAGAAACATCGGCATCATAGTAGACACAATCTGGATGGCACTGCTGAGTGCTCTGATAACAACCCTCGTAGCCTTCCCCATCGCGCTTTTCCTGACACGGACGACATCAGCATTCGCCCGACGGCTCGTGCTAATTGCAATCCTGTTGCCGATGATCATCAGCCTGCTCGTGCAAAGCTTCGGCTGGATGGCTATTCTCGGGCCGAATGGGCTCCTAAACCAAGCAATTTCAGCCGTAACGGGAACCGAACGGCCCTTCTCGCTGCTCTTCAACCGCACGGGTGTCATGCTCGGACTCGTTCAGACGAGCATCCCGCTTGCCGTCTTGCCCGCCGCCGCCGCGCTGCGCTCAATTCCTCTATCGCTTGAAGAGGCAGCAAATGTTCTTGGGGCAAACCGGATCAGAACCTATCGCCACATAATTCTGCCGTTGGCCTGGCCGGGCATGGCTGCGGGCGCCATTCTTGTCTTCGGGTTCAATACGGGTGCGTTTGTCGTGCCGTTGCTGCTTGGCGGGTTGAAGGTGACGACGATTGCGGTTGTAATCCGCGATCAGATGGGCTCGCTTTCTAACTGGCCGCTCGGTGCAGCGCTTTCGGTCTTGCTGATCCTTTTGGCACTCGCCGTGCAGTCGCTCAACCGCCTCATCGTCCGCACTAACGTGGAGATCAAGCGATGAGCATGCCGACCGCAACCGGGCGCTTCGGAATCGAGTGGCAGCTCGTCAAAGGCATTACTTGCATGCTGCTGGCGCTGATGCTTGCACCAATCTGCATGGTCCTGGTGATTTCATTTACCAGCGGCGAGACGCTGCAGTTTCCGCCGCCGGCGCTTTCACTGCGCTGGTATCAGGAGGTCTGGACAATGCTGGTCGGTCCGGACGCCGGCATCGGAAGATTGCGGGAGTCATTGCTTGTCAGCCTGGAAATCGCGGCTCTCACTTCGCTTGTGTGTGTGCTTGCTGGTGTCCCGGCTTCCTATGCGCTGGTGCGATATCGTTTCGCGGGTAAGACACTTATCGAAGAGTTGATGGGCTTGCCGGTGGTATTTCCAGCCATTGTTCTTGGAATTGCCTTGCTGGTGCTGGTAAGCGCGTCCGATCTCGATTTTGGTATTTTTCAGATCGTGGTCGCTCATTCGATCATCGGGCTGCCGTTCCTCATGCGCAACTGCATGGCGGCGATGCGGGGCATTGATCCCATGTTGGAGGAGGCTGCGATGACGCTTGGTGCTTCCGCGCCGAAGGTCTTTCGGCAGATCGTCTTGCCGCTTGCCAGCGGCGGTATCGCATCCGGCGCCATCCTCGTCTTCATCTTGTCTTTCAACGAATTCACGCTGAGCTATTTTCTCTACTCCGTCGATGTCTTCCCGCTCTCCATCTGGCTTTTCCAACAGGCGAATACATCCTTTAGCCCGGCGGTCTTTGCCGTGTCGTCGGTCATCGTCGTCGTCAACGTAGCGGCAGTCTTGGTCGTTGACGCAGTGATTGGAAGTCGCGGATCGGCTGCCTAGCAGCACAAAGGATTTGTTCAATGACATTTGACCCGTTCTGGTCAATCGAGCAACTGTCGGATCGCTTCGCTCGGCGGGAACTGTCGTCCGTGGAAGCTGTGACCGAACTCATCAGGCGCATAGCGGCATTGGATGGCCGGCTGCACGCCTTTTGTCAGGTCGATGAGGACGGCGCGCTGGCACGCGCCCGAGCTGCGGACGCAGCACGAGCAAGAGGAACTTCCACCTCCCCCCTGCTTGGAGTGCCGCTAGCCGTAAAGGACATCTTCGATCAGGCCGACCATTACACGAACGCCGGCTCAAACGCTCTCAATGACAGGCTGCCAACCCGCTCGGCAAATGCCGTCGAAAAGCTCGAATCCGCAGGTATGGTGGCCATCGGCCGCACCAACATGGTTGAGTTCGCCTATGGCGGATGGGGAACAAACCAAGTGCAGGGCGCGCCGTGCAATCCCTGGGGTCTGGACACTCATGTCGTTGCAGGGGGGTCAAGCAGCGGCTCGGCAGTAGCGGTCGCTGGTGGATTCGCCCCAGCCGCTTTGGGTACCGATACTGGCGGCTCGATCCGAACGCCTGCCGCCTGGTGCGGAATCGTCGGCCTCAAGACTTCAGTCGGGCTAGTTGGGCGCGGCGGCGTCGTGCCGCTATGCCCGACACATGACAGCGTCGGGCCGATGACCCGTACCGTCCGAGACGCCGCGCTTCTGTTGGAAGCTATGGTGGGGTCAGATCCTCGCGATGTCGCCACGTGGCACGTTCCCTCCGTCCGTTCCCTTGCCACGATCGAGGACGGCGTGAAGCGCCTGCGGATCGGAATGCTCCACGAGCGGGATTTGGCCGGCGTCGAGCCCGACATCCGGATGCTGCATGATCGCGCCATCGCCGATCTGACGGCTCTTGGCGCCCAATTCCAGAAAATCGCTCTGCCATTGTCCATCAGCGACTATCTCGGCCGTGGCGGCGAAATCATGAGCGTCGAGAGCTATGGCCTTCTCAGCGCTTATGTCGACCATCCCGACAGCCCGGTGGATCCGGTCATTGCAGAACGCATCAGCCGCGGCCGCGACATCAGCGGACCAGCTTACTACCGCCTTCTCGAAACCCGCCGCCTGGCGCAGATCGGCTTTCAGGAAGCGGCAGCAGGATTTGACGCGTTCGTCGCGCCTGGCTCGCATCGAAGTCCAGTACCACTTGCCGAGGTAGACGAAAGCCAGCCCCCCAATCATTTTGGAAGACTGGTGAACTACCTCGATCTCGCCAGCCTGGTGGTTCCGGTCGGATTTACATCAAATGGCCTGCCAGCTGGCCTGCAGATTGTTGTCAGAAAATTTGACGATGCCTTGGCACTTCGCATCGGCCGCACGTTGGAACGTGAGCGCGGTAGCCTGTTTGTGCCGCCGCCGGGGCTGCAGGCCCAATGAAGTACACGGCTGAGTTCCACAACCCGGCGAACCCTCCGCATTTACCTATGCCAATGCCGAGCCCAACGGATTGCGAGGGCTTTTGAAAACACTGCAGTGGCTTGGGGCCCCACCGGATAAGAACCGAGGCGATAGACTGGCAGAGCGAGAACATGAAGAAGCTGATCAACAGTCCTGAGAAATATGTGGATGAAGCGCTGGCGGGGATGAGCTTGGCGCACCAGGGTGCCTACAGGATTTCAGGCAGCAACGGCCGTGTCGTTGAACGGGCTAAGAAAAAGGCCGGAGGCAAAGTTGGAGTTGTTTCCGGCGGTGGCTTCGGGCACTTGCCGTTGTTTGCCGGATATGTCGGAGAAGGACTGCTGGATGCCTGCGCTGTCGGGCATGTGTTCGCCGGCCCGTCGTACGACGATATATCCGAGTGCCTGAACGCGGCTGACTGCGGCGGGGGCGTACTGTCAGTCATTGCCAATTATGGCGGCGACACCATGGTGTTTGCCATGGTCAATGACATGTTGACCGCTGAGGGCAAGGACTGCGCCACCGTAATTGTGGCCGATGACGTTGCAAGTGCAGACAAGGATCGAGCAGAGACGCGCCGTGGTGTGGCTGGAATCATATTCGCATTCAAAGCTGCTGGAGCCGCGGCGGAAAGGGGACTTAGTCTACCTGAGGTGAAAGCCGTGACTGAAAAGGCCATGGCTGGTTGCCGGTCCATAGGAGTAGCGCTATCGGCCTGCACAGTACCACAGGCGGGCCAACCGACATTTGAGCTTGAAGAAGATGCCATTGAAATGGGTATGGGCATTCATGGTGAGAAAGGATTGTGGCGCGGGGCGCTTAAACCCGCTGACGAAATTGCCGCAGAGATGGTCGAGCGACTGTTGGACGATCTCAAACCCGTAGCGGGGACCAAGGTAGCGGTACTAGTCAACAGTCTTGGCGCCACACCGCTGGAAGAACTTTATATCGTGTACCGCAAAGTGGCCCAGCTGCTTGAGGCGGCGGGTCTGAAAATCGCCTACTCACTTGCTGGTGAATACGTGACTTCAATGGAAATGGCGGGCGCCTCGGTGAGCGTTATGCAGGTCGACGATGAACTGCTCGGTTTGTTGAATGCTCCTGCCCAATGTCCCTTGTGGAGAGCGTGATGGCGACCATCTTCACGGGATCGGATGTCGGCGCCGCGATGCGGCGCGTCGCACTAGCGGTCGTCGGTGTCCTGATCGGTCAGCCGATGGGCGACAATCTCGCCGCGTCGGCATCTAGCGCGAGGTGCAGCTTCCGCCAAGTGCGGCGCGACCTGACGCTATGCTTGTCTTCCAGCCATTGGTCGGCGCCGTAGATTTTCAAGCCGGTGCTATCGACCAGCACATGCAGCGGGCCGTGCTGCGGATGTCGCTGCCAACTCAGCGTCGTATGATCAGGAACCGGGAGATCAAGACCCATCAGATCAAGCAGCGAGAGCATCAGTCCTTCGCTCTGGCGCAGACGGAGCCCGAAGACGCAACTCAGCGTCAGGACCGTCTCGATCGCGAGATCGGAATAGCGGGGTTGGCCGCCACGCGTCGTGCGTCGAGGCGCCTGCCACCCGGCCAAGACTTCTTCTGTCAGCCACAGCGTCAGACTGCCGCGCCGTCGAAGGCCCGCCTCGTACTCCGGCCAATTCGTCACCTTGTACTTCATCTTCGGTATTCGGTGACGCCGGGTGGCATTGTGTTTGAAGGGCATTCGGCGAAGATCATAGCTCCGTTTGCGATCTCACCCGCCTATCGGCAAACCTTAAAAACGATCCGTGGACCAACGCCTATACACGCCCCTCATCATTGAAAAATGGCTTGTAGTCTCGACGCGCCGCCGCTAGAAAAGTTCCATGTTCGCCTTTGGCAACAGCTGCCTTGGTCATGCGACCTTCTGCCGTGTCCACGGCGGCGGCTATTGCAACAAATCGCTCGTCGCCAGCCACCGCGCCCGCGCCAGGTGCGACGCCCAGGCGCGACGTGCCCGTTCCGGCTGGCGCTCTGGGTCGATGTTCAGGGTGGCTCGTGCCACGATGCGCCAGTCGGCGCCCTTGGCCTCGGCCATCAGCAGGACGGCGTAAATCGGGAGGTGCGCCACGTCGTAAGGCGTTACGTCGGCCAACTCGGGCGCCCCATGCACATACCGACGGCAATGCCAAGGCCGTGGCCGAGCGAGCCGCCGGTGATCTCCATGCCGGGCGTGTATGCCGCCATGCCGGACATCGGCATGCGGCTATCGTCGCTGCCATAGGTCTCGAGCTCTTCCTCCGGCAGGACGCCCGCTTCGATCAGTGCCGCGTAGAGCGCGATGGCGTAGTGTCCGATCGACAGCAGGAAGCGGTCGCGTCCCTCCCACAGCGTGTCGTCCGGCCGGTAGCGAAGCGCATGGAAATAGGCGACGGCAAGCACGTCGGCGACACCCAGCGCCTGTCCGACATAACCTTGGCCCTGGACTTGACCCATCCGCACGGCATGTCGGCGGATTCGGTAGGCTCGTTCGGCGAGGCTGACGTTGCTGCCGGCGCGAGGCATCTCGAGATCCGTCGTCCCCTCAACCATGGATCAGCATCCCACCATTGACGTCGATCACGGCGCCGGTGATGTAGCTGGCCAGATCGGAAGCGAGGAAGAGATAGGCGCCAGCGACGTCGCGCGCGTCGCCCAGCCGGCTGAGCGGGATACCCTTGATGATGTCGATGCGCATGGCGTCGGTCAGCTTATCGCCGGTGATGTCAGTCTGGATCAGGCCGGGCGTGACACAGTTGATGCGGATGCCGTCGGGTCCGAATTCGCGCGCCATGGCCTTGGCGAGCCCGAGCACGCCCGCCTTGGCAGCCGAATAGTGCGGGCCACCGAAGATGCCGCCGCCGCGTTGCGCGGAAACCGACGACATGCAGATGATCGAGCCGCCGCCATTTTCGCGCATATGCGGGATGAAGGCCTGGCTGAGATAGAGGACCCCGCGCAGATTGACATCAAGCATACGGTCCCAGTCCGCCGGGCTGATCTCCAGCGTCTTGACCGGCTGCGTGATGCCCGCATTGTTGCAGAGCACATCGATCCTGCCCAAGGTCTCTGTCACTTGTGCCGCCGCCCTGTTGCAGGCGTCGAGGTCGGTGACGTTGCAGGCAAGGCCGATATGCTCGGATCCAAGTGACGCGGCGGCGTCACGCGCTTGCCCTTCATCGAGGTCGAGTATTGCAACGCGCGCCCCGTGCTCCGCCATCAGCGTTGCCGTGGAGCGGCCTATCCCCCGAGGGCTCGCGGCGCCCGAAATAACCACGGCCTTGCCCTTCAGCAACATGTCGAACTCTCCTGCTATTTCTATTTGGCGATGATCTAGAGTCGGTAGAACCGGGCGGCGTTGTCATGGAACAACGCGAGCCGCTCCTCGTGCGGGTAGGCGATCGTGATTTCCTTGAAGGCGTTCACGATGGCGTCGAAGCTCGAGAACAGCTTGTCGACCGGGAAGTTCGTCGCGAACATCGAGCGGCCGACGCCGAAGGCTGCGATCGCTTCCTCGACATAGGGACGGATCGTCGCCACGGTCCATTTCCAGTCGCCCATGCCCAGGCCCGATATCTTGCACGCGACATTTGGCGCTTGCGCCAACTGGTGCATGCCTTTTTTCCAGGCGCCAAAATGCTCGGGGCCGTCGACCTGCATGCCGGTGTGGTTGAGAATGATCTGGACGTCGGGAAAGTCGCGCGCGAGCTCGAGGAACTGGCCCATTTGTGGGTAGTAGAGCTGCAGGTCGAAACTCAGCCGGCGTTTCGCCAGTTCGCCAAACCCCCGTCGCCATTGTGGGATCCGGCTCACGTCCGGCCGCGCCTGATAGGTCTTGGCGGCGTCGGGATGGTAGTTCATCGACTGCCGGATGCCCCGGAAGTTCGGATACTCCATGTGCCGATCGAGAAGGTCGCCCAAATCGGGTTTCGAGAGGTCGGCATAGCCGACGATGCCGTGGGGGAAGCCCCGTTTGTTCGCGATCTCTTGCAGCCAGCGGGTTTCCCCGACCGGATCGCTGGGATCGAACCCCACATCCAGATGCACAGATTTCACCAGGTTCCGGTTCCTGGCGTCTTCCAGGTATTCGTCGAGAAGGTAGCTTTTGCGGATCGCCTCGTAGTCGCCGAAGGCCGACGGCTTAACCCGTCGGTTAGCCACGGATAATAATTGGCCTCCAGGTCCCACAGATGATGGTGCGGATCGATAAACGGCAGCTCGGCCACGGTCGGTATTCCTCGCTCGGGTCTGGACCCGCCGGCATTGCCGGCGGGTCCATTAGGTGGCGGTCAGTTGCTGGGCGGGAACACGCGAGCGATGACCTTCTTGGCCTCCGGACTGTCGACCTTGTCGGCAGTCACGAGAGGCATGACCAAGGCCATGTCCTGGGTCACCGGCGCGCCCGCCAGCGCATTGTAGACCTGCTGGGTGCCGTCGATGCCCTGTCCCACCGCCTCCCGGAAGAAGATGCCCTGGATCGCTCCCTTCTTCAGCAGCGCGATCGTGGTTGGCGAGCCGTCGGCGACGGTAATGCCGATCTTGCCGGTCAGCCCCCGGGTCTCGACCACCTTGGCGGCGCCGGTCCCGGCTTCGTCATACATCCCATAGATGGCCTTGACGTCGGGATTGGCGGTCAACAGGTCGTTGGCCTGGGTGACGGCTTCGTTTATGGTTAGGCCCCGGGTCTCTAGCATCTGGACGAGGTCGCAGCCGTCGGCTGCAAACGCCTCCTTGGCGCCCTTGAGATACTTCTGGGCATTCTCCCGGTCCTGCGGCAGGGACAACATGCCAACCTTGTTGCCGCCACGCTCCTTGGCGAGGTCGCAAGTGAATTTCCCCTGCGCCTTGCCGGTCTCATAGTTGTTCGCGGTGACCGAGGACGTATAGTTCGTGAGGCCCGGCTGTGGCCCGATGCCGGCAAAGGCGATCGGCACCTTCTGCTTCGCCAAATAGTCGAGCAGCGGCGGTGTCGACGTCGAGCTGACGGGCCCGATCACAATGGCCGAGACACCTTTGGTGACGGCTGTCCTGGCATTGTCCATCTGCTTGGCGGGTGAATTCTCCGACGAATACTCGACATAGTTCATGCCAAGTTCTTTGGCCTTTTCCTTCACGCCGTAGCCGACCCATTGCCAGTAAGAGATATCCAGCGATGGGGCGATGTAGGCTACGGTCTTCTTGTCTTCAGCGTATGACGCGCTGTTTAGTGCGGCCGCGGCCATTGCCGCAAGCAGGATGGTCTTCATTTTCATCTTGGTTCCTCCCGTTGATGATCTAGATGCGGTTCTTGTTGCTGAAGCGGTCGATCAGAACCGCGAGCAGGATTGCGGCGCCTGTGACGGAGCCTTGCCAGAAGCTGTTCACGCCGATGAGATTCACGCCGTTCTGGATGCAGGTGATCATCAGAGCGCCCAGCACAGCGCCAATGGCACTGCCTGTTCCGCCAAAGAGGCTGGCCCCGCCGATGACGACGGCGGCAATCGCCTGCAGCATAAGGCTGGCCCCTGCCATCGCTTCGGCGTTGAGGATGTAGCTGACGGTCAACAGCCCGGCGAAAGAAGCAAGCAGGCTGGATACTACATAGGCCGCGAACTTGATGCGCAGCACCGGGATGCCGAGCAGCCGGGCTGCAACTGCCGACGAGCCGACGGCATAGAACCAGCGTCCCACCACGACCTTGCGCAGGATGTATTCCAGCACGACCATCAGTATAATGCAGAACAGAAGATGGTTGGGTATGCCGGGAATGATTTCGCCCGAATTCAGGAGCCAGAAATCCGGCGCGCCGATCGGCATCGAACGACCATTGGTGACGATGAAGGCCAGGCTGCCCGCCACCGCGTAGGTGATGAGCGTGACGACGAAAGGCGCGAGCCCGACGACCGTGACCAGAAGCCCATTTATCGAACCAAACACAAGACCGACCGCCAGGCCGGCAGCACTCGCGGTCAGTCCATCAGCGCCACTGGCCATCGCCAGCGCAGTCACCATTCCGGTTAGGGAGAAAACTGAGCCGACGGAAAGATCAATGCCGCCCGTGACCACGACCAGCAAAACTCCGAGTGACATGATGATGAGAGGCGCGGCGGCCTGGATGATGTTTTGGACGTTGCCCATGCTGAGTGCGGCGGGCACGAACATGCCGACGGCCAGCAGCAGGACAACGATTGCCCCGGCAATCGCGGCTTCCGTGCGATAGGATAAAAGAACTGCTGGGACGCGGGACCTGGTGGCCCGGCCTTTGTCGTTTGTCGTGGCGCCGTTGGTTGCGTCGGTCATGCCGCCATCCCCGTCACGGCGAGCCCGCCTTCGGTGTAGCGTTCTTCAGGCAGAAATCCCTTTGGCCGCCCATCGGTGTCGAAGGCGAAAATGGCGTCGCAAAGCTCGAGCAGTTCGGCGTTCTCGGTCGACCACCAGATGACGATCGCGCCGGCGTCTGCCATCTCCCGGATCAAGGCGTAGATGTCGTGCTTGGTGCCGATGTCGACGCCTCGGGTCGGCTCTTCCAGCACCACCATCTTGAGCGGCAGTCCAAGCCAGCGTGCGACGAGAAGCTTCTGCTGATTGCCGCCGGACAGCGAAGCCGGCAGATCCCAGATCGAGCCGGCTTTCAACTTCAGCGCCGAAACGAGATCACGACATTCCTGCCTTTCGGCCGCCGCAACGATGCGCCGCTTCTCGCGCACCCTGCGCGCTGCAAGCACGTTGTCGACGATGGGAAGCTGCGAAAGGATGCCCTTGGTAGCTTGGTCGCCTGAGACGAAGCCGATACCAGCGCGCGCCGTTGCCGCTGGAGACGAGAAGCGGTCCGCAAAACCCTCGCCGGAAAGGCGCCAACCGGCTCCGGGTCCCGCGCCGACAAGGGGAGCTATGAGACCGGTCGGACCCGCGGGTGCGCCGGCCAATCCCAGGATGGTGCCGGACGAAATCGCGATCCTGACGTTGTCGGGACCCAGCAGCTCGATTGGTGCGCCCTGCTGGAGGCCCTTTTGTGGGCTTCGGTGCGTTGCCGGACGCTGCGCGGGTTGTCCCATCTGCCGGACGATCTCGGCGTCGTTAAGCGAGGCAAGGGGCGTTGCATTCGCGATCGTGACGCCATCGCGCAAGATCGTGCAAACATCGCATAGCTCGCGGATTTCCCGCATACGGTGCGAAACAAAGACGATGCCCATGCCTTCCTCGCGCACCAACCGCTTCAATACCGAGAAGAGTTTGGCCGTCTCGCCGGCGGTGAGATTGGCCGTGGGCTCGTCAAGGAGCAGCACTTCGGCTCCGGTGGAAAGGGCACGAGCGATCTCGACGATCTGGCCTTCGTGGAGGGACAATTTGCGTGCTGGCAGATCAATGATCTCTTCGCCGATCGCCGGGTCGATCAGGCGCAGGGCATCAAGCGCAATTTCCCGCATGCGGCGACGGCTGATCTGCGACCAGCCCGACCTTGCATGCACAATGCCGATGTTTTCGGCGACCGACAGCTCGGGCAACAGCGCCAGCTCCTGATGCACCACCGCGATGATCGGGCTGGTGTGGCCGGCCTTGGACGAGGCAAAGCCAATGTCGCCGGCATCGCGTGAGGTCAGCCCCGTGATGATGCGGATGAGAGTGCTTTTGCCGGCGCCGTTGCCGCCTAGGAGCGCGTGGATTTCGCCAGCCCGAACCTGAAAACTCACCCCCGAAGGACCTGTGTCGCGCCGTAGTTCTTCTCGACATTGGAAGCTTCGATCAGGAGCTTCCTGCTCAATGCCTGTCCAACTCCCGGCACATTGCCGGCACTACCCAAGCTTTGGGCTGAACCCGCTTCCATTCTGCATCTCCTCCCGAGACCACCAGATCATGCGACCGATTGACATTCGGCTCAATTCTCATTTCTTAACATTCTGTGTAGCTGAGCTTAACTGACCGGATCGATGTCAACTCTCAAGTTCAATTCGATGACCCATTTTGAGGCGGTTGCGCGGCTTGGCGGCGTGGCCAAGGCTGCGCAAGAATTGCGGGTGACACCATCGGCGGTTAGCCAGCAGTTGCGGCTGCTTGAACACCAACTCGGGGTGCGGCTCTTTCAGCGCGAAAAGCGCCATCTCTCCCTGACGATCGACGGCGAACGGCTGTACCAGACCACCACCCAGGCGTTCGAATCTATACGCGAGGTGCGAAACGCCATCGTGCGGCAGCATGAAAGCTCCCAGCTCAGCATTCGCGTCAGTCCTTCTTTTGGCGAGAAGTGGCTGGCGCCTCGATTGGCCGAATTCAGCAAGGACTATCCAAGCTGGAATTTGCGCATCGACGCCACGCCCAATTTCTCGGACTTCGAAACGGAGGTTATCGATCTGGATCTGCGTTATGGCGACGGCGGCTGGGCCGATCTCTACTCGAACTGCGTCATCAATGACCTGATCCTGCCGATGTGTTCGCCTTCATACCTTGCCGAACTGCGTGCACTTTCGGCCGATCCGCGCGAACAGATTCGCCATGCGAGACTGATCGACAGCGTGAAGGCCTATTTCCGGTGGGATTATTGGCTGCCGCGCAACGGTATCCTGGGCGCCCGCATGACGTATCCCTATCGCTTCGACCGTTCATCGATGTCGGTTCAACTGGCGAAGGATGGCGCAGGCGTGGTCCTGGAAAGCACTTCCATCGCATTCGAGGACCTGGCGTCGGGCTCTCTGGTTCCGGTATCGACCGAGTTCGAGGTCATCGAGTTTCCGGGATACTGGCTGGTCTGTCCTTCGCGGCATATGAACCGACGCGCGGTTCGCCTGTTTTCTGAATGGGTGTCACGGGTAGGCATACGCGATACTGATCTGGCACGCCGGTTCTTGACCGAGAAGGAGCATCGCATATCGTTCGAACGTCGGCCACACTTCGGCGCGTCGACATAGCACTTTGGAAAGGCACGCGGCACAAAGCAGGCTGCTAGGTGTTTGATCCCGAGGAGGCGCTGCTAGTCGATCCGAGAGCGATCGAATTTCAGCCACGACGAAAACCCATCCAGCAGGAGGCGCAGGCGCCCTGCCCTGCGCGCGGATATGGTCGTATTCACGCCAATGCCGGATAGTCGATATAGGCCTTGGCGCCGCCGCCATAGAACGTGGACTTGTCTGGTGTGTTCAGTTCGGCTCCTTCCCAGAGCCTGCGCACGAGATTCGGATTGGCAAGGAAGAGTTTGCCGAAGGCCACCAGGTCGGCCCGCCTTCCGCGAACACCGTCTTAGCAAGCTTGCCGTCATAGCCATTGTAGACCAGCCAGGCACCGTTGCTGACAGCGTCGCCATAGCCGGCCTTGAACGATACATAGTCGAACGGCCGCTCGCCTTGCCGAAAATCCCGCGCTCCCCCTTATGACGTGGACATGGGCAAGGGCATAGCGGCCAGCCGCCTCCGACATTGAAGCAAGGTTGCTCACCAGACCGATCGAAAACTCATCTTCGGGCAGGAGAAGCCCGAGCGCCGGCTCTATGAGATTGCAACGCTAGCGGCTTTGCGAATTCGGCTGCGATCCGCAGATATTTGGGTCGATGGCAGCCGATCCTTCCGGCCGATCGACAAGCATCTGATGCCGCGGTCAACGTTCACCACCCTGAAAGAGCAGGATCGCCTCGGACTGGGCGTCAGAAAAATAATGTCACATTGACGACGCTGCAGATCATGGCAAAAGGCTTGCAAGTGTCTTTTGCAGGATTGCTCGCCGGCGGTAAGAAAGTTCCGGAATGGGCGCATCGGTTGGACGACAGGCGGAGGCGACATTCATAAAACTGGAATGCGTTGCCCAATCTGAAGTCCACGCCCGAGAAGCGTTGCACCAGGCCGTCGTAGAAATTCCTGGAGTATTCGACCGACACCAACTGATGCGGTTTGATGCCCCTCTCCAGGATTGCCTTGGTGATGACGCCGGTTCCCGCGCCAAGCTCCAGGATCGGCATTCCAGACCGCGGGTTGACGACGCTTGCCATCCGGCGCGCCGCATAAATCGAAGTGGGGATGAGGGCTCCTACGCCCTTCTTGTCCTTCTGTCAGCCTTTGAAGAATTGCACCTCTTGATCAAACCTTTTGCCGAGCAGCTCCTTCAGTCGGAAACCATGTTCTCTCCGAGCTCCGGCCATTTAGCGAAGCGCGCTGTGGCCAAGCTCTGCGAATTTTGCAAGCCCGTTACAACTTGCTTGCGTGTTAAGGCCCGTCACAGGCAGTCACGAACAGCGAGGGCGTCTTGCGCTCGCAGGGCCACGCGATTTTTGCACTTCGCCCGTCCCTCTTTCGTCTTGACTAGTATGAGCTTACAGCCTACCCGACAGCGTCGTTAGCACTCGCCCACTTGCGAGTGCTAACGACGCTCCGGCAACGGGCAACCGTTCAACCTCCGCACCAGAGACATCCAAAAATGGCAAAGTCGAATTTCCGGCCGCTGCATGACCGCGTGGTCGTTCGCCGGGTCGAATCCGAATCCAAGACCGCCGGCGGGATC
>NZ_JAMYSF010000047.1:0-24368 GCF_040321775.1 Mesorhizobium sp. M0243
CCCAGCCAATCCGGCCTCAAACCCGAGCCGCAAGGCACCCCACATTGGCCTGACCCTCCCTCCTTGCCCCTATAACTTAATAACGCAACGGGCCCACAAGGGGGGAGATTGGCTAGCCTCAGGCCGCCTTAGCCATCCCATCCAACTCCCCCAGCACATCGTCCGAAAGCTTGAGTTCGGCAGCAGCGAGGTTTTCCCGCAAATGTCCGACCGACGATGTGCCGGGAATCAGCAGGATGTTGGGCGAGCGGCGCAGCAGCCAGGCGAGCGCAACCTGCATTGGCGTGGCGCCGAGGCGCGCCGCGATTTCCGACAGGGTGGAGGATTGCAGCGGGTTGAAGCCGCCGAGCGGGAAGAACGGCACATAGGCGATGCCGTCGCGGGCAAGGTCGTCGATCAGGGCGTCGTCGCCGCGATGCGCAAGATTGTACTGGTTCTGCACGCAGACGATCTCGGCGATCCCGCGTCCTTGCGCGATCTGGGCCGGCGTCACGTTGCTCAATCCTATGTGCCTGACCAGGCCCTGTTGTTGAAGCTCGGCCAGCACGGTGAGCGGCGCTTCGATCGATCCCTCGGCTGGACCATGGGTATCGAACATGATGCGTAGGTTGACGACGTCGAGCACATCGAGCCCGAGATTGCTGAGATTGTCATGCATCGCCTGGGTCAGCGCTTCGGCAGAAAAGGCCGGCAACCACGATCCATCCGCGCCGCGCCGGGCGCCGATCTTGGTGACGATGACGAGATCGTCAGGGTAAGGTGCCAGTGCTTCGCGGATCAAAAGGTTGGTGACGTGCGGACCGTAGAAGTCGCTGGTATCGATATGGTCGATGCCTTGCGCAATCGCCTCGCGCAGCACGGCCAATGCCGTGTCATGGTCCCTAGGCGGTCCGAAAACGCCGGGACCGGCGAGTTGCATGGCCCCGTAGCCGAGCCGCTTCACGGTATGACTGCCGAGCTTGAAGGTGCCGGATTGTTGGATGTTGGACATGATTGATCTCCTTTGAGGAGGCAGAGATAGGCACTGCCCAACCTCGTGATAATCCGGTACAATCCACACAGGCCGTGCGGAATGGCGAACAATGATGGACCTCAGCGATCTGAACGCCTTCGTGGCGGTGGCGCGCGCCGGCGGTTTTCGCGATGGCGCGCGTGCGAGCGGCGGCAGCGCCTCCGGCTTGAGTGAGGCGGTGCGTCGCCTGGAAGTGCAGCTCGGTGTCAGGCTGTTCAACCGCACGACGCGCAGCGTTGTCCCGACCGAGGCGGGCCTCAGCCTGCTGGAGCGGCTTGGCCCTGCGCTGTCGGAGGTGGAGGCGGCGCTGGACGTGGTGAACGGCTTTCGCGACAGGCCGGCGGGCTCGCTGCGTCTCAATGTGCCGGTCAGCGCCGCGCGGTTGATCTTGCCCGATATCGTGCCGGGTTTCCTCGCCGCCTATCCCGGCATCCGCCTGGAAGTGATCGCCGATGAGAACTTTGTCGATGTGCTGGCGGCCGGGTGTGACGCTGGCATCCGCTATGACGAGCGGCTGGAGCAGGACATGATCGCGGTGCCGATCGGACCGCGCGTGCAGCGCTTCGCCACCGCCGCCAGCCCTGCCTATCTTGCTCGCCATGGGCGACCGCAACACCCGAGCGACCTGCTTGGCCACTCTTGCGTGCGCGGGCGCTTTGCCAGCGGTGCGATGCTGCCCTGGGAGTTCGAGCGCGACGGTGAGGTGGTGCGGGTCGATCCGACAGGGCCGCTGATCGTGCGCATCGGCGGCGCGACCGATCTTGCCGTCGATACGGCCATCGCGGGCACCGGCATCATCGGCCTCTTCGAGGGCTGGCTTCGCCCTTACTTCGAAAGCGGCGCGCTTGAGCCCATTCTCGAACCGTGGTGGCCGAGTTTTCCCGGACCGTTCCTCTATTATCCCGGCCGGCGCCTGGTTCCGGCCCCGCTGCGGGCGTTCATCGACTATATCAAGGGCGGCAAGGCCTGACCTGTTTTGTGACGGCGCCATCACCCCACCGGCACTACGCGCCGACCTGCCCATCGGGGGGAGGTCGCGCCGCAGGCGCGGATGGGGTGACTGCCGAGCCGCAAACAAAAAGGCCGCCCGGAGGCGGCCTTTCGATGGTCTGAAGCTGCGGAGCGTTTAGCGCTTCGAGAACTGGAACGAACGACGGGCCTTCGCCTTGCCGTACTTCTTGCGCTCGACGACGCGGCTGTCGCGGGTCAGAAAGCCGCCCTTCTTGAGCACGGCGCGCAGCGTCGGCTCGTAGTAGGTCAGCGCCTTGGAGATACCGTGACGCACGGCGCCAGCCTGGCCGGAGAGACCGCCGCCGACAACTGTCGCGACGATGTCGTACTGCCCGGCGCGGTTGGAGGCGATGATCGGCTGGTTGAGGATCATCTGCAGGACAGGACGCGCGAAATAGGTCGCGAATTCCTTGTCGTTGACGATGATCTTGCCGGAACCCGGCTTCACCCAGACGCGCGCAATGGCGTTCTTGCGCTTGCCGGTGGCATAGGCGCGGCCCGACTTGTCGAGCTTCTGGACATGGACGGGGGCCGCCGGCTGGGTGTTGGTGTTGCCGGTGGCGGCGCCCAGTTCTGCGAGCGAGGAAAGCTCAGCCATCTTATGCGACCTTCTTGTTCTTGGCGTTCAGCTTGGCCACGTCGAGCACGACGGGCTGCTGGGCGACATGCGGATGCTCGGCACCTGCATAGACGCGCAGGTTCTTCATCTGGCGACGGCCGAGCGGGCCACGCGGGACCATGCGCTCAACGGCCTTCTCGACGACACGCTCGGGGAAACGACCCTCGAGCAGCTGGCGCGCGGTGCGCTCCTTGATGCCGCCTGGGTGGCCGGTGTGCCAGTAATAGACCTTGTCGGTGAACTTCTTGCCGGTGAACACCACCTTGTCGGCATTGATGACGATGACGTTGTCGCCGTCGTCGACATGCGGGGTGAAGGTCGGCTTGTGCTTGCCGCGAAGATGATTGGCGATGACAGTGGCCAGACGACCGACGACGAGACCTTCGGCGTCGATCAGGATCCACTTCTTCACCACATCCGCAGGCTTCTGCGAAAAGGTTGTCATGTTTTCTGCTCTCGGTTCTGACCTTCATAAGAGAAGGCGTTTCTTGTTGCTTGGATTGTCGGAAGGACGCTGCCCGCCGCCAATAACAAAGCGGCGGCCTTTGCGGGCCGCTGCTTCGTGACGGGCTTATAGGCGAGGGTGTTTGTGGCGTCAAGGTGCACGAAACGGTCGATAGCAGGTAAAGTAGTGCAAAAACAATAGTTTAGGTGAAAGGTATTATTTTACCACATCGCCATTTCGCTTTGGCGGGATCGAATAGGTGCCGGTGGCGTGCGCCACCGTGTGTCCGTCCGGGCCGGCGACGATGTCGATATCGAACACCATCAGGCTTTTCCCAGCTTCAGGATGCGGCAATGGCCATCGATCGGTCCGGCTTCGGCCTTGCGCACGAAATTGATGTCGAGGTTGACGGTAACGGAAAGCGCATCCGGCCCGGCATGGCTGAGCACGCAGACGTAGCCGCCAATGTCGGCCAGCGTGAACAGCGAAGGGCCGGATACGGTGCCGCCCGGACGCAAGTGCCGCTCGCCGGCGTTGAGCCGCACGGTGCAGCCGCCGGGGAACACGTCGATCGCCTCGAAATATTTGAACTGCTCATTGAGCTGCGGATAGACGGTCTCCATCAGCGCATTGACTTGTTGCGCGGTCAGCACCGGCTTCAAATTGGTTTGGGCGGGCATGTCGGTCTCTCGTTTTTGGCCCACCTGTATGGGCGCGGCGCGGCATTTCTGACAATCTTCGTCCCCTGGTGCAAGCGATCGGTGTTGGACGAAACCTGATCCGGTATTAGATACTCTGGCAGCCCCAGCGGAATCGCGGAGACCTTATCCATGGCCGAAATCCTTGCCATCAAGCCTGCCGCCGTTGAGGGTCCGGTTGTTGCACGACTGGACAAGGGCGTGCTGCGCCTCACACTCACCAATCCGCCCGCCAACGCCCTGTCGCTGGCGGTGATGGCGGCGCTGACGGCCGAACTCGAGCGCGCCAAGGCCGATAAGGCGGCTCGCGTGATCGTTTTGTCGGCAGCCGGCAAGGTGTTCTGCGCCGGCCATGATCTCAAGGAAATGACGGCGCGCCGCACTGACGCCGATCATGGCAAGGCCTTCTTCGCGGAGACGTTTGCCGCTTGTGCGACGCTGATGCAGGCCATCGTGCGCCATCCCTTGCCTGTCATCGCCGAAGTCGACGGCCTGGCCACCGCCGCCGGGCTGCAGCTGGTCGCCAGCTGCGACCTGGCGATCGCTTCGCATGAGGCGACTTTCTGCACGCCGGGCGTCAACATCGGCCTGTTCTGCTCGACGCCGATGGTGGCGCTGTCGCGCAATGTCTCGCGCAAGCATGCGATGGAGATGCTGCTGACCGGCGAGACGATCGATGCGGCGACCGCCAAGGAATTCGGCCTGGTCAACCGTGTCGTGCCGCGCGAATATCTGAATCAGATTGTCACCAAATACGCGCAAACCATTGCTTCCAAATCATCTTTGGTGGTCAAGACCGGCAAGGAGGCTTTTTACGCGCAGGCCGAGATGGGCCTGGCGGACGCCTATGCCTATACGGGCCGGATCATGGTTGAGAACATGCTGGCACGCGACGCGGAGGAGGGCATCGGTGCCTTCATCGGCAAGCGCAAGCCGGAATGGAAGGACGAGTAAGGAGAACGTCATGGAACCGCGCATCTCCATCATCACCATTGCTACCGACGATCTCGACCGTGCGGTGCGCTTCTACGAGGCGATGGGCTTGAAGCGGCATGCCGGTATCACCGACGGTGTCGCCTTCTTCCAGATGGGCGGCGTCATTCTTGGCCTGTTCCCACGTGCCAGCGCAGAAGAGGATTCCGGCATTGCCTTCGCCGCGGCGCCATCGGCGGTCTACCTCGCCTACAACACCCGCTCCGACGCCGAAGTCGACGACGTGCTCGCCAGGGCGCAAAAAGCCGGCGGCCGCATCGTCAAGCCGGCCGGCCGGGCCTTTTGGGGCGGCTGGTACGGCTACTTCGCCGACGCCGACGGGCATGTCTGGGAAGTGGCGCACAATCCGGCCTTTCCGATCGCGGAAGACGGCACGATTTCGCTCCCCGGCTGATGGCCCATCGCAAGCAGCTGACGCGGCTCAAAGCTCCCTACCTCAAGCGTATCCTGCTTGATCCCGCGCGGGTCGAGGATTGGGAAAAATATCCCTGGAACCTGCCGCTGTTTCGCGGCCATGAGTTCGAGCTCGAATTCACCACGCCGATCACCATCATTGTCGGCGAGAACGGCACCGGCAAATCGACGCTGCTCGAGGCGATCGGCGCGTTGGCCGGCTATGATGAGGCCGGCGGCGGCAAGGGCTATCGGCCGGTGGACCATTCCAGCGCCATCGACAAGAGTGGTGCTGCATTGGCCAACACATTCCGCGGTCACTGGCTGCCGAAAGTCACCGCCGGCTGGTTCTTTCGTGCCGAATCCTTCTACTCCGTGGCCCGCTATCTCGATCAGGCAGCGCTGGAGTCTGGCGGGGCGCCGCCGGACTTCCTGTCCTGGTCGCATGGCGAGGGCTTTATCCGATTTTTCGAGGAGCGCTGCCGCAGGCAAGGCATCTACATCCTCGATGAACCCGAGAGCGCACTGTCCCCCACGCGCCAGATCGAACTGCTCAAGATGCTGCGGCGCATGGACCAGTCGGGCACCGCGCAAGTGATCATGGCGACGCATTCGCCGCTGCTGATGGCCTGTCCCGGCGCGCGGCTGTTCCGCATCAGCCGGTTCGGGCTGGAACCCGCCGACTTTCGCGACACGGACCACTTCCGCATGCTGCGCGATTTTAGCAATGACCCGGATGGCTTTCTCGACGAGGCGTTGTATGAGGACGAGGCATGATCCACGATAGCTACGACAACACCTACATCGCCGGCATCCTCAATTCGGTGAAGACCGTCGCCATGGTCGGCGCGTCCGCCAATGATGTGCGGCCAAGCTATTTCGTGCTGAAATATCTGCTGGCCAAGGGCTTTTCGGTGTTCCCGATCAATCCCGGCCAGGCCGGCAAGGAGATACTCGGTCGGATGACCTATGCCAGGCTCGCCGATATTCCGGAGCCGGTCGACATGGTCGACATTTTTCGCGCGCCGGCGGCAGTGCCCGGCATCGTCGACGAGGTGTTGCGGCTCGATCCCCTGCCGAAAGTCATCTGGATGCAGCTTGGCGTGCGCCATGACGAGGCAGCCGCGCGCGCCGAGGCCGCGGGCATCAAGGTGGTGATGAACCGCTGCCCCAAAATCGAATATGGCAAGCTGTCCGGCGAGATCGGCTGGACCGGCGTCAATTCCGGCGTGCTGTCGTCGAAGAAGCCGCTGATGCGCTCTGGCTTCCAGAGTTTTGGCGTCCGCCAGAAATAGGCGAGGGGCGAAAGCGCAAAATTATTCCGGCAAACGCCGTATTTTCCTGCCGCTTGATAGAAGGTCCTGCACGGAAGGGTATTTTCTTCTTTGCATTCGAGGCCGGGCTTCGCCAAGAATGCCCGGCGAATTTCAGAAGGTTTTTCAGGGAGGTTTTCAGTGACCCGCACGCCAGGTTTCAACACGCTCGCCGTCCATGCCGGCGCCAAGCCCGACCCGGCGACCGGCGCTCGCGCCACGCCGATCTACCAGACGACCTCCTTCGTCTTCGACGATGCCGACCATGCCGCCTCACTGTTCGGACTGAAGGCTTTCGGCAACATCTATACCCGCATCATGAACCCCACCCAGGCGGTGCTGGAAGAGCGCATGGCGGCCCTCGAAGGCGGCACGGCGGCTCTTGCGGTCGCCTCCGGCCATGCCGCGCAGGTGATCGTGTTCCACAATCTGATGCAGCCTGGCGACAATTTTGTTGCCGCCAACAAGCTCTATGGCGGTTCGATCAACCAGTTCGGCCATGCCTTCAAGAATTACGGCTGGGAGGTGCGCTGGGCCGACACCAACGACATCTCGACCTTCGAAAGCCAGATCGACGACAGGACCAAGGCTCTCTTCATCGAGAGCCTGGCCAATCCGGGCGGCACCTTCGTCGATATCGAGAAGATCGCCGACATCGCACGCAAGCACGGCCTGCCGTTGATCGTCGACAACACGCTGGCCTCGCCCTACCTGATCCGGCCGATTGAGCATGGTGCCGACATCGTCGTCCATTCGCTGACCAAATTCATCGGCGGTCACGGCAATTCGATCGGCGGCGCCATCGTCGATGGCGGCACCTTCGATTGGTCGAAGTCGGGCAAATATCCGATGCTGTCGGAACCGCGCCCCGAATATGGCGGCCTCGTCCTGCACGAAACCTTCGGCAATTTCGCTTTCGCCATTGCCGCGCGTGTGCTCGGCCTGCGCGATCTCGGCCCGGCGATCTCGCCGTTCAACGCCTTCCTCATCCTGACCGGCCTGGAAACCCTGCCGCTGCGCATGCAGCGCCACTGCGACAACGCCGTGACGGTTGCTGCCTGGCTGTCCAACCACCCCAAGGTTGCCTCGGTGAACTATCCCGGCCTGCCCAGCGACAAGAACAACGCGCTGCAGAAGAAATACTCACCACTTGGCGCCGGCGCCGTGTTCACCTTCGCTCTCAAGGGCGGCTATGACGCCGGCGTCAAATTCGTCGAGGCGCTCGAACTGTTCTCGCACCTGGCCAATGTCGGCGACACCAAGTCGCTGGTCATCCACCCGGCCTCGACCACGCACCGCCAGCTTTCCGACGAGCAGAAGGTCAAGGCCGGCGCAGGACCGGACACGGTGCGGCTTTCGATCGGCATCGAGGACGTTAACGACATCGTCGCCGACCTCGAACAGGCGCTTGCCAAGGTCTGACCGATCATGAGCGAGTCAAAAATTCTTGCCATCGGCGTCGACACTGTCGACGCCGAACAGGGCGCGCCGGCACCGGACCGGCTGATCTCGGGCGATCCCAAATTCCGCACCTGGAATGTCGAGGAGCGCGACGGCGGCCTCTACGCCGGCATCTGGGAATCGACCCCGGGCAAATGGCGCATCGTCTATGACGAGTGGGAGTTCTGCCACATCCTGTCTGGCGTTTCGGTGATCGCGGAAGACGGCGGGCAGGCACGCACCGTCAAGGCCGGCGACAGCTTCGTGCTGAGGCCCGGCTTCAAAGGCAGCTGGGAAGTGCTTGAGACGACTCGCAAGGAGTATGTGATCAAGCTGTAGACCATGATCCCGAAAAGTGGAGGCCGGTTTTCGGGTAAAGATCATGGTCGAACAACAAAAGATGCGCGGATCAAACGATGCGATCGATATCGCTGTCCGAGAATCCGTATCGCGCCATCATCTGTCGGTGCCAGTCGCTGCCCACCAATTCATCGAGGCAAGCATCGACGCGCCGGAGCAGGGCTGAATTGCCTTTGGCGATCGCGAAGGCACCGGCCGACGGCTGCTTTTCAACCGGGGGAACCTCGACAAGTCCAAGCCGCATTTCGGGCCGCCGGGTCAGATAGCCTCGATGCGCCATGGCGACGCTGGCATAGGCGTGCACGACGCCGTTGGCCACTGCGTCCGCCGCATCCGCCTGCGTTGCAAACATCCTGATCTGCCCAGGCGCTATTCCGTTGTGCAATGCCGTAAGATGCTGAACCTGATCGGTTATGACCCCAATCAACGCGGTCCGGTCCTCGGCAATGGATTGGTAGCCGCGAAAGCCGCACGGATTGTCCGCCGCGACCAGCAACCCATCCTGCAACGCCCATATCGGCCGAGTGAAGTCGACAAGCTGCCTGCGCTCTTCGGAGACGAACAGGCCGGTCGTCATGGTCCAACGGCCCTCGACCAGCCCAGGCAGCAGCTCAGCGAATTCGGTTTCGATCGGCTTAAAGCTCGCCAATCCGAGCATGTCACCGAGCCTGCGCGCAAGCTCGACGTCACAGCCTGAGACCTCGCCCGATGCGCCGGTGAAGCAAAATGGCGGTTCTTCCAGGAAGGCGAATTTCAACTCGGTCATGTCAGGCAAAGCGTCGCCGTCCTATTTTGCCGGAAACTGGCTGAGGCAGCCCCAGGTTCGCGATCGTCAAAAGCCGACGGCGAGCGTTTCCAGCCCATGGAAGTGGTAAGTGTCGCGGAACCGCGCCTCTTCAGCAAGATGCAGCTTCGGATGCCGTTCGAACAAGGTTTTCAGCGACACCTGCAATTCGAGCCGGGCGAGCGGCGCGCCGATGCAGAAATGAATGCCGGCGCCGAAGGAGACGTTCTTCTGGTCGGCACGGTCGGGCCGGAAAGCGAGGGGATCGGCGAAGGCGCGCGGATCATGATTGGCCATGCCAAGCAGCAGCCCGATCGTCTGCCCCGGCTGCACGACGATGCCGGGCGAGACTTCGATGTCCTGATAGGCGTAGCGCGTGAACATGTGCAGCGGCGCGTCGAACCGCAGGCATTCCTCGACCGTTGCCGCGGTCGTCTCGGGCGAGCCGAAGAAGCGGCTGACATCGCCCCCTTGCGCAAGGATCGAGCGGACGGCATTGCCGGTCTGGTGCACGGTCGCTTCATGGCCGGCATTGAGCAGCAGGATCGCCGAGGACACCATCTCGTCCTCCGACAGCTTTTGGCCATCCTCCTGCGCCGAGATCAGCAGCGACAAAAGGTCGTCGCCGGGATTCCTGCGTCGTTCGGTGACGTAGCCACGGAGGAAATCCGCAAATTCGCGCGCGGCGCGGTTGGCCGTCTCTTCGATTTCGCGGGTGCGGCCATGCATATACATGGCAACCATCTGGTGCGACCAGTCGAGCAGTTGCGGCCCCATTTCGACCGGCACGCCGAGCATTTCGGCAATGATGGTGATCGGCAAGGGCGCCGCGAAAGCAGGCAACAGGTCGACCGTCTTGCCTGGTTCGAAACGGTCGATCAGGTCGTTGGCCAAGGCCTCGACACGCGGCCGCAGCCTTTCGACCTGGCGCGAGACGAAGGCGCGGTTGACCAGTGTTCTCAGACGCGTGTGCACCGGCGGCTCCAGTTCCAGCATCGAATTGGCTTCGAGCCCGTCGAAGGCCCTGAGATGGCTGCGGTCCTGTCCAATGCCGCGGCTGTCTGGAATGCCGGCCGGGTTCTGGCGGCCGAAGCGGCGGTCGCGCAGCAGCCGGTTGACGTCGTCGAAGCCGCCAAAGCACCAGAAGCCGAATTCTTCCCAGAAGAATGCATTCGATACGCCATGCAGGAAAGGATAGGCATCATAAGGGTTTTGAAAAAAGGCCGGCTCGTGCGGGTCGAGCCGCAGGCGTCGAGTGGCTGGATCAAAGACCAGGGCGGGTGGCGTCAATTTGCTCATGCCAGACCAATAGCGCGGCTTGCCAGCCTGGTTCCAGACCGTATGTTGGCGCCCGCAATCGAATACGTTGAGCCAGCCGACCGGCTGCGGAAAGTCTGATTTGATGAATGTGATCGTTGTCGGCGCGGGCATTGCCGGTCTCTCCACGGCGTGGTCGCTGGTCAAGGCCGGCCACAGCGTTTCGATCGTCGAGCAAGGGCCGATCCCAAACCCGATGGCCGCGTCGGGCGACCATCATCGCATCATCCGCCGCGCTTACCGCGCGGGGACCGGCTATGGCCGGCTGATCACCGAAGCCTACCAGGCCTGGGACGAGATGTGGGCCGATCTCGGCGAAAGCCATCTTGATGCGCGCGGATTTGTCTGCGTTTCGCGCGAACCGGGCGACGAGGCCGAGGAATATCGCGAGGGCCTGGAAGAAGGCAATTTTCCGTTCGAATTGCTGGAGCCCGATGCAGCAGTGAAACGCTGGCCGTTTCTCGAAGCCGGCTCGTTTCGCTACGCCTATTTCTCGACCGAAGGCGGCGCCCTGCATTGCCGCAAGATAGCCTCCGGCATGGCAAACTGGCTGCGCGCCAACGGCGCCAATGTCTACGAAAACAGCAAGGTCATCGAAGTCGACGCCGAAGCCGGCCACATCGTGCTCGAAAGCGGCGAGACGATGCAGGCCGACCGTATCGTTGTCGCCGCCGGCGCCTGGGTGCTGAAACTGTTTCCGGAACTGGACGGCGAGCTGAAGACCTATCGAACCGCACTCGCCTATGTCGAACCGCCGGCCGACCTCAAGGCCGCCTGGCGGGTGGCACCGGTTGTCCTCGATGTCGGCGGCGCGATCGACGGCTATGTGATCCCGCCCTCCGGCGGCGCCGGCATGAAATTCGGGTCCGGGCTGCACAGGGTGCCGACCAGCGACGCCGATTGGAACCGTCAGCCGGTGGCGGGCGAGGGCGAGGCGATCCGCAACCTGTTTTCGCCGCCGATCGCGCGCATCGAGGAATACAGGGTGACCGAGGTGGTCACCTGCGCCTACACCTTCACCGAAGATGAGAAGTTCTTCGCTCACGAGCGAGGAAAATGCCTGATCGTCTCGGCCTGCTCCGGCCATGGCTACAAATTCGGCGCTGCGGTCGGCCGGCGCGTTGCGGCCGCGGTGGGCGACGGCGACATCGCCGGCCTGAAGACATGGCTGCGGGCGGAAGTGGCCTGAACGCCGCCAGGTTGAAGACTCACTCAGCGATGATTTCGTCTGCGGCGGCAATGACTTCGGACACAATCGCCTGCACGTCATCTGGGGTCGTTCGGTGATTGACGAAACACGCGCGCAGCGCGAAATGGCCGTTGATCGTCGCATTCGACAGATACACCCGGCCGCGCGCGATCACGCGGCGCAGGATCGCTTCATTGTTCTTTGAGCGGTGGCGGAAACAGACTGCGCTTAGCGATACGGGTGCAAGCTGTTCCAACTCCGGCTGCGACGCGATTGCCTGCGCCAACATCTGGGCATGGTTGAGATCGCGGGCGATGGCTTCGCGATAGGCACGGCGTCCGTGATACTGCAGCGACATCCAGAGCTTCAGCGCACGGAAGCGTCGAGAGAGTTCGATCGACTCCTCAAAGAACGCAAATGCTTCCGTAGGGTCATCGCTCAGTATCCTGACGTAGTCGTCGCTGTGCGAAAAAGTCTTTCGCGCAATGTCCGGGTGACGATAGAGCAGGCAGCCGCAATCGAGTGGCTGATAGAGCCATTTGTGCGCATCCAGTGACAGCGAATCCGCCGAAGACAACCCTTGGAACTTTTCCGGCGCCGCAAGAGCCGCCAGCCCTCCGTAGGCACCGTCGACGTGCATCCACAGCGCCTCCCTCCGGGCGATGTCTGCAATCTCGGGAAGGGGATCGATCGCACCGGAGATGATGGTGCCGACCGTGGCCACGATGGCGATGGGCATGTTTCCGGCCTCGCGGTCGACGGCGATAGCCGCCTGGAGGGCATCCGTCCGCATCCTGAATTTGTCGTCGACAGGGATCAAACGGAGATTTTTTCTACCGATCCCCAACAGCGCGACGGCCTTTGGAATGGACATGTGCACTTGCTCGGAAGCATAGATCACGCAGGGCCGTACGCCTGTTTCGTTGGCTGGCAGCTTCGCTTCCCGCGCCATCCCCAGGGCCATGAGGTTCGCCGTCGAGCCGCCGCCGCACAGGCTGCCTGTAAATCCGGGGCAACCGACAGCCTCCGCCAACCACCCGACCACGGCGCGTTCGATCGATGTCGCAGCCGGAGCCGACCGCCACGACGTCACATTCTGATTGAGCACCGCAGCCAGCAGCTCCCCCAGCGCGCCGACCGGTTCGCCGGAGCCGACGACATAACCGAAGAATCTGCCGGTTGAAGGCCGCACATGCTCCGCGATCGACTTGAAATCCTGCAAGACTTCCCGTCCGCGGCCGCTCTCCTGCCAAGGCCGCGAGAACAGTTCGGTCGTCTGTTTGCCGCTGGTCGTGGGATACGTCCGACGTTCCTCGAGGGAGGCCCAGTAACCTTTGGCAAGCGCCAAGGCTTCTTCGGCAAGGTCTGACAATTCCTGATTGGAAATTTCCAGGTCGCGCATGCCCTCAGCCCTACGGAGATCCGCTGCGACGCAGGTTACGCTATGCTCGCTAATCCTGGCAATGCCTGGGAATATGCACCCGCCGCCAGCCCGATGAACCTTCGCGAACCAGCACGCGGCGCGCGACGGTCTGGTAGGAGGCGGGAACATCGATGACGCGCCTTTGCCCCGGCCGCACCAGCACCTCCTGGGCGATTCTGTCGTATTGTGCGGGAATGACGACGCGCCGCGTGCGTTCGGGCTGGACCACCACGGTTTTGGCAACACGTTCGTAGCGCGCCTTGTGCCATACCCTGCACAGCACCTTGCGACCATGGATGACGCGCCATTCCCAGGAGTAGCCGCCGCCATCGACCCGGACCGTGCGGTAGACGGTGCGGGTGACGGCCGGCACGATCTGGTAGGTCACTTGCGCCGGAACGGTCATCACGACGCGCTCGCGGGTACCGTAGATGGCGGGCGTATAGTCGACCTGCTGGCCGGGCGGGCTGATCAGCACGTCTTCCTAGACCGTGTCGTAGACGGCCGGACTGCGGACAGGTTCATAGCATTCGACGGCCCGGCCGCCGGCCGCTGTCTGCGAAATCGTGCCGAGCATGGTCAGCCCGGCAATGGTGAAGCATGCGGTCTTCCCGGACATGACACTCCCCTGTTGAACTCCACGCATAAGTTCAACGTTGAATTGTAGAGGAAGCCGTTTCGGAGAAAAGCGGTTTCGGCGCATTTCGTTAAGTGACGCGGTTAAGAAACTGCTACCTTGCGCGGCCGGCCATGCGGCTCCGGACCCGCGGAAGCATCCGCCGCCGCGAATCCTTGGTCAGAAAGCTTGATTCGACTTACCCAGATGGCTAGGAGGGGTCGGCCTTGCACAAGGATGAGCCGGCATCCTATTTACGGAATAACGATCCAGAACCGATTCTGCCCGATCCGCCAGCATTCCCGGCGCCGGAATCCCACCGCGAGATAAGAGACAACTGATGAAGAACCCCGTCGAAACCTACATGAACCTCGTTCCGATGGTGGTCGAACAGACCAATCGCGGCGAGCGGGCCTACGACATTTTCTCGCGTCTCCTCAAGGAGCGCATCATTTTCATCACCGGTCCGGTCGAGGACGGCATGGCGACGCTGGTCTGCGCGCAGCTTTTGTTCCTCGAAGCCGAGAATCCGAAGAAGGAAATCAACCTCTACATCAATTCGCCGGGCGGCGTCGTCACCTCCGGCATGGCGATCTACGACACCATGCAGTTCATCAAGCCGGCCGTGTCGACGCTCTGCATCGGCCAGGCGGCTTCGATGGGTTCGCTGCTCCTGACCGCCGGCCACAAGGATATGCGCTTTGCCACGCCGAACGCCCGCATCATGGTTCACCAGCCTTCCGGCGGCTTCCAGGGCCAGGCGTCCGACATCGAGCGCCATGCCCTGGATATCATCAAGCTGAAGCGTCGCCTCAACGAGGTCTACGTCAAGCACACCGGCAAGAGCTACGAAGAGATCGAGAAGACGCTCGACCGCGACCATTTCATGACCGCTGACGAAGCCAGGGATTTCGGCCTCATCGACAAGGTCATTTCGTCGCGCGAGCCGCCTGAAGGCGCTGTGGCATAAGGGCTTATTGGCAGTTGGATGGCGGCATCACGCGCTTTTGGTGTGTCTTGCGGCATTTCGGCCACAATTGGCTGTTCCCTCGGGGGACAGGATTGCCTACGTTAAGGCTATGTTGAGTTTCGGCGGCTTAGCTTTATGCGGGGTTGTCGCGAATCATTGCCACGTTTTCTGATTTGTGTTTCGTACGGAATGCGTTGCGGGAGCCGGGACACACTGGCGGCGGCGGATTCCCGCGATAGATAGAGTATGCGCCCTTTCAGCCAGACCATCGGCGGGCGGCCATGAAAGGACATGAAAATGAGCAAGGTCGGCAACAACAGCGGCGATTCCAAGAACACGCTTTACTGCTCGTTTTGCGGCAAAAGCCAGCACGAAGTGCGCAAGCTGATCGCCGGTCCGACGGTCTTCATCTGCGACGAGTGCGTCGAACTCTGCATGGACATCATCCGTGAAGAGAACAAGACCTCGATGGTGAAGTCGCGCGAAGGCGTGCCGACACCGCAGGAGATCCTCAAGGTTCTCGACGACTATGTCATCGGTCAGCCCTACGCCAAGCGCGTGCTGTCGGTGGCGGTCCACAACCACTACAAGCGCCTCGCGCATGCCGGCAAGAACAACGATGTCGAACTGGCGAAGTCCAACATCCTTTTGATCGGCCCGACCGGTTGCGGCAAGACGCTGCTCGCGCAGACGCTGGCCCGCATCATCGACGTGCCCTTCACCATGGCTGATGCGACGACGCTGACCGAAGCCGGCTATGTCGGCGAGGACGTCGAGAACATCATCCTGAAGCTGTTGCAATCGGCCGACTACAATGTCGAGCGCGCCCAGCGCGGCATCGTCTACATCGACGAGATCGACAAGATTTCGCGCAAGTCGGACAATCCCTCGATCACCCGCGACGTGTCGGGCGAGGGCGTGCAGCAGGCGCTCTTGAAGATCATGGAAGGCACCGTCGCCTCCGTGCCGCCGCAGGGCGGCAGGAAGCACCCGCAGCAGGAGTTTCTGCAGGTCGATACGGCCAACATCCTGTTCATCTGCGGCGGCGCCTTCGCCGGGCTGGACAAGATCATCTCGGATCGCGGCCGCAAGACCTCGATCGGCTTCGGCGCGGTCGTCGCTTCGCCGGAGGATCGCCGCACTGGCGATGTCTTCCGCCTGGTCGAGCCCGAGGATCTGTTGAAGTTCGGTCTTATCCCCGAATTTGTCGGCCGTCTGCCGGTTCTGGCGACGCTGGAAGACCTCGACGAACCGGCGCTGATCCAGATCCTGACCGAGCCGAAGAACGCGCTGGTCAAGCAGTATCAGCGGCTGTTCGAGATGGAGAATGTCGACCTGACCTTCCACGAGAACGCTCTTTCGGCGATCGCCAAGCGCGCCATCGAGCGCAAGACCGGCGCGCGCGGCCTCCGTTCGATCATGGAGGCGATCCTGCTCGACACGATGTTCGAGCTTCCCGCGCTCGAAGGCGTGCGCGAAGTGGTGATTTCGGAGGAGGTGGTGACCGGCAGTGCCCGGCCGCTCTACATCTACTCCGAGCAGAAGGAAAAGAAGGGCAATGTCAGCGCCTGACATGAGCCCGCAGCGAAATTCTGGAACGGCGCCGCAAGGCGCCGTTTTGCTGTCGCGCAGGGGTTTTGCGCGGCGTACGGCTTGGCGTCGCAAATGTGTCACTCGCGGACGGGTTGGAAGTGCGGATTTGGACGCGCCCCTTGATCTTTGGGGGTCGTGCATCCAACTAACTGGAGAAGGCCGAGGTGCCCGATTTCTGTGCTGTAAAACTCCCGTCATAAACGGTGGTAGGCGGAACGATCCCCGGTCGTTAATATAAGATTCGCGGTTGGCTGATTGGCGGCCGCGACATGAAAGGTTGGACAATGGCCAAAGTATCCAAGGCACCCAGCGACGGCGTCTTCGCAGTTCTCCCACTGCGCGACATCGTGGTGTTCCCGCACATGATCGTGCCGCTCTTCGTCGGGCGTGAGAAGTCGATCAAGGCGCTGGAAGAGGTGATGGGTCAGGAAAAGCAGATCCTGCTTGCCACCCAGATGAATGCCGCCGACGACGATCCCGAGCCCGATGCCATCTTCGACATCGGCACGCTCGCCAATGTGCTGCAATTGCTCAAGCTACCCGACGGCACCGTCAAGGTTCTGGTCGAAGGCGCTTCGCGTGCGAAAATCGTCTCGTTCACCGACCGTCCCGACTTCCACGAGGCCCGCGCCGCGGCGCTGGTCGAGCCGGAAGAGGAAGAGGTCGAGGTTGAGGCGCTGGCGCGTTCGGTCGTCACCGACTTCGAGAACTACGTCAAGCTGAACAAGAAGATCTCGCCCGAAGTGGTGGGTGCTGCCAGCCAGATCGACGACTATTCCAAGCTCGCCGACACGGTTGCCTCGCATCTCGCCATCAAGATCCCTGAGAAGCAGGAAATGCTGGCCACGCTCTCGGTCAAGGAGCGGCTGGAAAAGGCTATGGGCTTCATGGAAGCCGAAATCTCCGTCCTGCAGGTGGAGAAGCGCATCCGCTCGCGCGTCAAGCGCCAGATGGAGAAGACGCAGCGCGAATACTACCTCAACGAGCAGATGAAGGCGATCCAGAAGGAACTCGGCGAAGGTGAGGACGGCCGCGACGAGGCCGCCGAGATCGAGGCGCGCATCAAGAAGACCAAGCTCTCCAAGGAGGCCCGCGAAAAGGCGGAAGCCGAGTTGAAGAAGCTCCGGACGATGTCGCCGATGTCGGCTGAATCGACCGTCGTGCGCAACTATCTCGACTGGATCCTGTCGATTCCGTGGGGCAAGAACTCCAAGGTCAAGCAGGACTTGGCTTTTGCGCAGAACGTGCTCGACACCGATCATTTCGGCCTCGACAAGGTCAAGGAGCGCATTGTCGAGTATCTCGCCGTGCAAAGCCGCCAGAAGAAGCTGAAGGGGCCGATCCTGTGCCTCGTCGGCCCTCCCGGCGTCGGCAAGACCTCGCTCGGCAAGTCGATCGCCAAGGCGACCGGTCGCGAATTCATCCGCATGGCGCTTGGCGGCGTGCGTGACGAGGCCGAGATCCGTGGTCACCGGCGCACCTATATCGGCTCGATGCCCGGCAAGGTCATCCAGTCGATGAAGAAGGCCAAGAAGTCCAACCCGCTCTTCCTGCTCGACGAGATCGACAAGATGGGCCAGGACTTCCGTGGCGATCCGTCATCGGCGTTGCTCGAGGTCCTCGATCCGGAACAGAACTCGACGTTCATGGACCATTACCTCGAGGTCGAATACGATCTGTCGAGCGTCATGTTCGTGACGACGGCGAACACGCTGAACATCCCGGCGCCCTTGATGGACCGCATGGAGATCATCCGTATTGCCGGCTACACCGAGGACGAGAAGATCGAGATCGCCAAGCGGCACCTGATGCCGAAGGTGATCCGCGATCATGCGCTGCAGCCGAAGGAGTTTTCCGTCGGTGAGGACGCGATCCGCGCCATCGTCCAGACCTACACCCGTGAAGCGGGCGTCAGGAGCCTGGAGCGCGAGCTGATGAAGCTCGGGCGCAAGGCGGTGACCGAAATCCTGAAGACGAAGAAGAAGACGGTGAGCATCACGGCGGAGAACCTCTCCGATTACCTTGGTGTGCAGCGCTACCGCTTCGGCCAGGTCGAGGCTGACGATCAGGTCGGTGTCGTCACAGGTCTTGCCTGGACGGAAGTCGGCGGCGAACTGCTGACGGTCGAAGGCGTCATGATGCCCGGCAAAGGCCGCATGACGGTGACCGGCAACCTGCGCGACGTGATGAAGGAATCGATTTCGGCGGCGGCCTCCTATGTCCGCTCGCGCGCCGTCGATTTCGGCATCGAGCCGCCGCTGTTCGACAAGCGCGACATCCACGTGCACTTGCCGGAAGGCGCCACGCCGAAGGACGGCCCGTCGGCAGGTGCTGCCATGGCGACAGCCATTGTGTCGGTACTGACGGGTATTCCGGTCCGGGCGGATGTGGCGATGACCGGCGAGATAACGCTTCGCGGCCGCATCTTGCCGATCGGCGGGCTCAAGGAGAAGCTGCTCGCCGCACTGCGCGGCGGCATCAAGAAGGTGCTGATCCCGGAAGACAATGCCAAGGATCTGGCGGAGATTCCGGACAATGTGAAGAACGGCATGGAGATCATTCCGGTCTCACGTGTCGGCGAGGTGTTGCGGCACGCGCTGGTGCGTATGCCGGAGCCGATCGAATGGGTCGAACCGGTCAATCCGCCGGCCGCGACAGACAGTGCCGACGACGCTGGAAAATCCCTGGCGCATTAGAGCTCCGGGCGTCCATCTGGACGCACAAAGGACGCTCTAACGCTCAGACTTGTGCATGGCCCCTGCCGAAAACCGGCTACGGTTTTCAGGGCCATGCATTGGTTTTCGTCAAGGTTGCAGCGCACAAACGGAGAGCCGGGCCTAGCGCCCGGCTTTTTCATGTGAAAAACCCAGCATTTCCGGGCTTTTTCCGTTTTTTTCCTGCCTTTTCGGCTTGGTTGCGGCAACGCTTCTTTCTACAGTCCGTTTCCTGCCGGATGAGTCGATAGTTCCGGTGTTCTCATGGAAGGGAATTTTTATGAACAAGAACGAACTGGTGTCCGCTGTCGCCGACGCCGCGAGCATTTCGAAGGGTGACGCGCAGTCGGCGGTCGATGCGGTATTTTCCACCATCACCGGCGAACTGAAGAAGGGCGGCGATGTCCGGCTTGTCGGCTTTGGCAATTTCACCGTGTCAAAGCGTGCCGCCTCGACCGGCCGCAATCCTCAGACCGGCGCCGAAGTGAAGATCCCGGCGCGTACCGTGCCGAAGTTCTCGGCCGGCAAAGGCCTCAAGGACGCAGTCAACTAAGCGCCTTTTTCTTTTCAGAGACCAGAAAAGCCGGGCTTGCCCGGCTTTTCATTTTCGTGGCCTACGCACGTACACACGACCAGAAAAGCCGGGCTTGCCCGGCTTTTCATTTTTGTGCCAGACGCTGACGCGACGGCGGCCGGCTTATGCGGTCGGCGCTTCAGGGCGCATAAGGCCTTCCTTCTTGAGATCGGCCCAAAGGGCTGCGGGCAGTTTCGCATCGAGCAGCGAGCGATTGCTCTCGACTTCGCTCGGCCGCTGGCCACCGGGGACCACTGAGACGACCGAAGGGTGCAGTAGCGGGAATTGCAGGGCGGCCTCGATCAGCCGCACGCCATGGCGCTTGCAGACGCTCTCGATGCCGGCGACGCGGTCGAGGATGTCCTTCGGCGCTTCGGAGTAGTTGTAGTAGGCGCCGGGCTTCGGTCCGGTCGCCAGGATGCCGGAGTTGTAGGGGCCGCCGAGAACGATGCCGATGCCGCGTGCCTGGCAGAGCGGCAGGAAGGACGTCAGCGCCTCCTGTTCCAAGAGCGTATAGCGACCGGCCAGCAGGAACAGGTCGAAGTCGCCGCGCTCGGCCAGCGTCTGCGCGACCTGCCACTCATTGATGCCGCCACCGAACGCCTTGATCACGCCCTGGTCGCGCAGCGACAGCAAGCCGTAATAGCCCGAGCGCATGAACTCTTCGAGGCGCCGGTCGGAGGCTTCCTTGCTGCCATGGGTGAAGATGTCGACATCGTGCACGAAGAGGATGTCGATCCGGTCGACGCCGAGGCGCTCAAGCGAGGCTTCGAATGAGCGCATGACACCGTCATAGCTGTAGTCGTACACCTCGCGGCGCGACGGCGTGTCGAAGAATTTGCCGATGCCGGTGCGCTCTTCGGGCGGGCAGGCACGCATGATGCGGCCGACCTTGCTCGACAGCACATAGTCCTCGCGCTTCTTGCCGCGCAGGAACGGGTTGAGCCGCGTTTCCGAGAGGCCGAGCCCATAGAGCGGCGCGGTGTCGTAGTAGCGGCAGCCGGTCGCCCAGGCGGCCTCCAGCGTGGCGTTGGCGTCCTCGTCGGAGACGGCACGGTAGAGGTTGCCGAGCGGCGCCGTGCCGAAGCCGAGCTCGGTGAAACTGATGCCGCCATTGCCGATGCGGTCGAAATGCCGTGTCTTCATATGCTGCCGTTTGCCTCGTTTGATTTGTCTGACATGACACTATCATGCCTGTGGTCCGGCAAAAGCATCGCTGCGCGTTGGACACGCATTTTCGCGGTTGCTAGCATGAACGAAATCAAGCTGTTCGTAGCAGCAAGAGCGGCAAATCCCAGGGTAATTTTCAATGGCAGGTTTGCGGTGAGCAACAAGAGCAAAAGCCTGTTCGAGACCGCGCTTGAGGAGCTCGGCGGCGTGCTGGCACGCATCGACGAAAGCCGGATCGACGCCGCCTGCAAAATGCTGGCCGGCGCGCGACAGATCGTCGTCTATGGCTGCGGCCGCGAGGCCTTGCAGGTCAAGGGTTTTGCCATGCGGCTCTACCATTTGGGCCTGCCGGTTTCCGTGGTCGGCGACATGAACACACCGCCGCTGGGGCAGGGCGATGTCTTCCTGGTCAGTTCCGGGCCGGGAGAGACCTCGACCGTGCTGACCTTGATGCAGGTCGCGCGCCAAGCAGGTGCAACCAATCTCCTGTTGACCGCCCAGGCCGAAGCCAGCGCGGCAAGGCTTGCCGACTTCACCCTGCTCATTCCCGCGCAGACCATGGCCAACGATCAGGGGGCGCAAAAAACATCGGTCCTGCCGATGGGCTCGGTGTTCGAAGGCGCACTGTTCCTGCTGTTCGAGGTGATGGTGCTGAAGCTCAGGGAATTGATTGGCGCGTCGCCTGAAGCAATGCGCGCCCGCCACACCAACATGGAATAGATCATGCGCTACGAACTGATGCTGCCACACCAGATCCGCAGGGCGATCGCCGAGAATTGGCCGGTCGCTCTGCCGCTCGGCGTGCTCGAATACCATGGCGAGCACATGGCGGTCGGCATGGACACGCTGGCCGTCGTCAAGACGCTGGAGCTGTTCGAGAAGGAGAGGGACGTCGTCATCCTGCCGCCGTTCTACTACGGTGCGGCGAGCTACGCGGTGGCGCCGCCGGAAGGCAGCGGCTCGGTGCAGGTCGGCGGCGCTGCGCTGGCGCCGTTTGGCGAGGAACTGTTCTACAGCCTGCTGCGCATCGGCTTTCGCAACATCCACGCCATCATCCACCACCAGACCGAGAATTTCGCCGCCGGCATGCCGACCGATCTGGCGTTCAAGACCGCCGGCCGCCAGGCGATCTTCCGCTTTCTCGAAAAGGAGCGCGGCGAGGGCTGGTGGGGTTCGCAGGCGATGGCCGACTACTATTCCGGGCACGCCGCGGGTGAAAATTTCTTCAACTGGGTACAGGTTCATCCGCTGATGCCGGCTGACATGAACGGCAAGTACCCGTTCGACCATGCCGGCATCGGCGAGACATCGCTGATGCTGGCGCTATGCCCGGAGGCGGTGGACGCCGGTCACTTCGACGACAACAAGAGCTGGTATACGGCGAGCGCCAAGGATGCTTCGGCTGAGCTTGGGCAGAAGGGTGTGGCTATGATCCTCGATCACCTGCGGATGATTCTAGGGGCCTAGCGCGGTCTTCCTTCTCCCACAAGACAATGGGGAGAAGGGAAGAGGCCGCCCTGCTACTTCACCGCTCCCGCGGTCATGCCCATGATCAGATAGCGCTCGAGCGCTATGCCGATGACGGCGAGAGGCGCGATAGCCGCCGTGGCGAGCGCTGCCATCGACCACCAGTTGATGCCTTGCGAGCCTGTCTGGCTCGCCACCATGACCGGGATGGTCTTGGCGTCGGTCGAGGTCAAAAGGGCGGCGAAGAAATACTCGTTCCAGCACAGCACCATCGCCAGGATGAAGGCGGCGACCATGCCCGGCAGCGCGATCGGCATGACGATGCGGAAGAAGGCGCCCCAGATCGACAGCCCGTCGACAAGTGCGGCTTCCTCGAGCTCGACCGGGATCGAGTTGAACTGGTCGCGCATGATCCAGATGACGATCGGCAGCACCATCAGCGTGTAGAGCAGGATCAGCCCGATGCGCGTGTCGAGCAGGCCGACCTCGCGGTAGAGCACCAGGAAGGGTAGTGCGAGCACCACCGGCGGCAGGATCAGCTGCGACAGGAAGAAGAACGAGATGTCCTCGTTCTTGAACCAGGCGAAATGATAGCGATAGCGGGTGAGCCCGTAGGCGGCGAGGCTGCCGATGACGATGGCGAGGCTCGACGCGCCGACCGAGGTGATCACCGAATTCATGAAGCGCTTGAGGAATTCCTCGCGCACCGTCGAGGTCTGGAAGATCGAGTCCGGCGACAGGCCAAGCGAGCGCCAGCCTTTCCAATCCGGCTGGAAGTCGACGAAGGGAATGAGATGGCCTTGCGTGACATCGACCGCCGTTTTGAATGAGGTCGTGATCGTCCAGTAGATCGGGAACAGGCAGATGAACGCCCAGAAGGCCAGCGCCCCATAGATGAAGACGCGGCTGGCGAGGAAGCTCGCCGGCGAGCGGATCTCCGAGGCGACATATTCGGTGGTCTGAACGCTCATCTCAGCTCAATTCACATTTCGGACAAAACGGTTGGCAAATTTCAACAGCCACGTGACGAACACGACGATGATCACCAGATAGGCCATCGCCAGCATGGTTCCGTAGCCGACATTCGAGCGGTCGCGATATTCGCGGTAGATGAAGCTCGACACGGAATCAGTGGCGCCGCCGGGGCCGCCGGACGTCACCGTGATGATGATGTCGGCAAGCTTCAGCTTGAAGATGATGCGCAGGATCACCGCCGTCACCGACACCGGCAGCATCAGCGGAAAAGTGACCTGCCAGAAGGTCTGCCACGCACTGGCGCCGTCCACGCGTGCGGCTTCGAGCACCTCGCGCGACATCGCCTGCAGCCCGGCCAGCAGCATGATCATCATGAACGGAATGAAGGTCCAGGCATCCAGTATCATGATCGATATGCGCGCGATGATCGGGTCGGAGAAGAAGGCTGGATTTTCCCAGCCGAGATGGCGCGCCAGCGTTGCGGCCGGTCCGAACCGGTATTCCATCAGCGACTTGCCGATCATCCACGACACGGCGACCGGCGACAGCATCAGCGGCATCAGGAAGACGACGCGGAAGAATTTTCGCGCCCGGATCTGGGCGTTGAGGAGCAGCGCCAGGCCGAAGGCGATGACATATTCGACCGCCACCGCCAGCACATAGAGCACCATGTTGAACAGCGCGTTGCGGTAGTAGGGATCGGCCAGCATCTGCCAGAAATTGTCGAGCCCGTTGAACTTGCGGCCACTGAAGGAACTGAGGTTCCAGTCGGTGAGGGCGATGTAGAATCCGAACAGCGTCGGGAAGATCACCATGGCGATGGTGAACAGCAGCGCCGGCAGCAGGAACAGGGCACGCTGGCCATCCTCGCCGCGCGTCAGCACCTGGCCGGCGCCGATCGCCACGCCCCACAGAACATAGGCATAGACGACGGGGCGCCAGGTCTCGAAGCCGATCGTATCGGCGCTGCCCTTGTAGAGGATCTCCAGCACGATCGTCGCCAGCAGGCCAAGCGTCGCAACGGCCATCAGCGCCCAGCCAAGGCGTTTGCGGCCTGGAGAGATCAGATCGGAAGGGCCGGCATCTGCCGGCCACTGGTTCGCGGTCGAAGTCTGGTCAGCCACAAATCTCGCCCGTTTGAAGGCTCTCGAGGAGCCGGAGCCGGTCTAAAGTGGTGGGGGGGGGGGGGCGGGGGCCGGGGGGGGGGGGCGCGCAGCAGACGAGCCGAGAGGAGGTGTGGGGTGGTGGGGTGTTGGGGGGGGGGGGGGTGGGGGGGGTTGGGGGGGCCCGCC
>NZ_JAMYSF010000048.1:0-22882 GCF_040321775.1 Mesorhizobium sp. M0243
AATGCAAAAGCACGCGATGCGCGCAACGAGTTCGTAATTGCAACTTGACACCCCAGATAGTCGCTCTCCCCCACTCACGTGGGGGCGAGGAACCCAAACCCTGCCACGTCCCGCCATCCTCTTCCCATCAGATGCGGTTGGACTTATCTTGCCAATTGGCAAATACATGCTATATGTCTGCCAACAGCGAGGCACAAAATGCAGCTTCAGTCCATCGTCACCACGCCGGCCACGGTCGGAGCCGCTATCTCGGATGAAGAAGCTGGCGCGCTGGCGCGCACCACGGTCAATCTGTTCAAGGCCTGGAATCTCACCGACCTGGAGGCCTGCATCCTGCTCGGCGGCATGTCGGCGCGGACCTGGGCGCGTTGGAAGACTGGGGCGAAGGAAGGCGGCGTCGGCAGGATCGACCGCGACCTGCGCACCCGCTTGGCGCATCTGATGGGCATCCATAAGGGCCTGCGCTATCTGTTCACGGAGCCGGCGCGCGGCTATGCCTGGATACGCAAGCCCAATGCCACCTTCGGCGGCCAGTCGGCGCTGGACCTGATGCTGCGCGGCGAAATCTCCGATCTCTCGGCGATGCGCGAATGGCTCGATGCGGAGCGTAGTGCATGGTGAGTGGGCTTGCGGTCCGGCGCGGCGTCCATTGGCACCAGACCTTCCGCATCATCCGCTCCATCCATCCGCCCATCGACCTCTTCGAGGACATTGCCGACCCCCGCGACTGGGAGGCGCTTGCCGCCGTCGAGGCGAAGACAAACCCGCGCATAAGGTTGGAGATCGGCGATCTCGGCAAGGTGTCGGCCGCAAGGCGGGTTTCCGGCCCCGGCGCCAGCTTCGTGATGGCGCCCTTCGTGCACTGCTCGACGCTGCGGCCGGGACGCTTTTCGGATGGCAGCTACGGCATCTACTATGCCGGCGACAGCGAGGACGTCGCGCTGGCCGAGACCATCCACCACCACCAGAAATTCATGCGTGCCACCAACGAGGGGCCGGGCTGGACGGCGGATTTCCGCGTGCTGATCGGCAGCGTCGACCGCGACCTCGATGACGTCAACGCCGTGCCCGGCGTGCTCGACCCGGACGACTATTCCGCCTCGCAGGCGGAAGGGCGGGCGCTGCGGGCCGAAGGCAGCGACGGACTGGTATGGAACAGCGTGCGCATGCCGGGCGGCGGCTGCATCGGCATCTTCTGGCCCGATGTCATTACCATTCCAGTCCAGGGCCGCCACTACAGCTACCACTGGGACGGCGCCCGCGTGGATTTCGTGCGCCAGCACGATACGGGAAAGGTGCTGGCCGTCACATCGTAGCGGCGGACAGGCTTTACAGATGGCGGGGAAGTCGATATCCAGGTATCCATAAATCCAAGGATTCAGATATATGGATAAGAAGCACACTTTGAACGCGCTGGCCGCGCTTGGCCAGGAGACGCGGCTGGATGTCTTCCGCCTGCTCTTGCGTGCCGGCCCGGAAGGCATTCCGGCGGGCGGGATCGCAACGAGGCTTGACACGATCCAGAACACCATGTCGGCGCATCTGAAGGTGCTCGCCCATGCCGGGCTGATCCGTCCCGAACGCGACGGAAGGACCGTGCGCTATGTCGCCGATATGACCGGCTTGCGCGACCTGCTGGCCTATCTGATGGAAGATTGCTGCAATGGCGCGCCGGAGCTCTGCCGTCCCGTCATCAATGCCGTGACCTGTGACTGCTGAGGGGCTTGTGACTGTCCGCCGCGCGCCGTTCGAACAAGGAAAGCCATCATGACCGATCATGCTTTGAACGCAGCTGTGGCGGTGCGGCCCGGCATCGGCTTCGTCGAGAAATATCTGACGGTGTGGGTTGTACTGTGCATCGTCACGGGCATCGCGCTTGGCCATCTGCTGCCGGGCGTGTTCGGAGCCATCGCGTCGGCCGAGATCGCCAGGGTCAACATTCCTGTCGCCGTGCTGATCTGGCTGATGATCGTGCCGATGCTCTTGCGCGTCGATTTCGCCTCGCTGGCCAGGGTCGGCACCTATTGGCGCGGCATCGGCGTGACGCTGTTCATCAACTGGGCGGTGAAGCCGTTCTCGATGGCGCTGCTGGGCTGGCTCTTCATGGGCTGGCTGTTCCGGCCATGGCTGCCCGCCGTGCAGATCGATTCCTACATTGCCGGGCTGATCATCCTTGCCGCGGCGCCCTGCACGGCGATGGTTTTCGTCTGGTCGAACCTGACGCGCGGCGAGCCGAATTTCACGCTTTCGGAAGTGGCGCTCAACGACGCGATCATGATCGTCGCTTTCGCCCCCATCGTCGGCCTGCTGCTCGGCCTGTCGGCGATCACAGTGCCATGGGGCACGCTGATGCTGTCGGTCGCACTCTACATCGTCGCGCCGGTGATCGTCGCGCAGCTAGTTCGTGGCCGGCTGCTGGCAGCGAGGGGACAGGTCGGGCTCGATGCCCTGCTTGCCACGCTGCAGCCCTTGTCGCTGATTGCCTTGCTGGCGACGCTGGTACTGCTGTTCGGCTTCCAGGGCGAGCAGATCATTGCGCAGCCGCTGGTGATCGTGCTGCTGGCAGTGCCGATCCTGATCCAGGTCTATTTCAACTCCGGTCTTGCCTATCTGCTCAACCGCCTCAGCGGCGAGCGGCACTGCGTGGCTGGACCATCGGCGCTGATCGGCGCGTCGAACTTCTTCGAGCTGGCGGTGGCCGCCGCGATCGCGCTGTTCGGGCTGAATTCGGGCGCGGCCCTTGCCACCGTGGTCGGGGTGCTCATCGAGGTTCCGGTCATGCTGTCGGTGGTGTGGATCGTGAACCACAGCAAGGGCTGGTACGAACAAGGAACATCCGTTCGCAACACCATGTCCGGCGAAAGGGCCGCGAAATGACTATGACTATCTATCACAATCCCGATTGCGGCACGTCGCGCAACACGCTGGCCATCATCCGGCAGTCGGGCGAGGAGCCGGAGGTGATCGAATATCTGAAGACGCCGCCGTCGCGACAAAGGCTGGTCGAACTGATCGCCGCGATGGGCATCACACCGCGAGACCTGCTGCGCGAAAAGGGCACCCCCTATGCCGAACTCGGCCTTGCCGACCCGAAATGGTCCGACGAGCAGATCCTCGATTTCTTGCTGGCACATCCGATCCTGATCAACCGGCCGATCGTGGTCAGCCCGCTCGGCGTCGTCCTTGCACGGCCGTCGGAAAAGGTGCTGGACGTCCTGCCCAACCCGGAGATCGGTGCGTTCACCAAGGAGGATGGCGAGGTGGTCACAGGCGCCTCGGGCAAACGCGCCGGCTGATGTTATTTCCATATTTTTCGAAATTAAGTTGACGGCGCGAAAAGTGCCGCGTAGTTTATTTCCATGAAACTCGAAAAAGCAGCTGCCCAGCTTGAAGCACTCGGCAATCCGACGCGGCTTCAGCTCTATCGCATCCTGGTGCGCGCCGGTGACGACGGGCTTGCCGTCGGCAGCGTCCAGGGCAAGCTCGACATTCCGTCCTCGACGCTGTCGCATCACCTCAAACGGCTGGTCGACACCGGGCTTGTCACGCAGGAGCGGCAAGCGACGACGCTGATCTGCCGCGCCAACTATCCCGGCATGAATGCGCTGATCGGCTATCTCGCCGACGAGTGCTGCGCTGACGCCGTCTGCGCGCCCGCCGTCGGCAAAGCGCTGGCTTGATTTTTTTGCACTTATAATTCGAACATACCGGAAGGATCGAACCTATGGACATGATGGCAAACCTTCCCGTCGCGGTCATCGGCGCCGGCCCGGTCGGGCTGGCAGCCGCGGCGCATCTGGTCGAGCGCGGCATTCGTCCGTTGATCCTGGAGCGCGGCGAAAGCGTGGGTGCGGCGCTGCTCGATTGGGGCCATGTGCGGGTGTTTTCGCCATGGAAATACAACATCGATACGGCGGCGCGGGCGCTGCTCGACCGCTCCGGCTGGACGGCGCCGGACAGCCAGGGCCTGCCGACCGGCGGCGAGATCGTGCGCGATTATCTGACGCCGCTTGGCCGGCTTCCCGCGATGGCCGCCAATTTGAAGCTCGGCGCCGAGGTCACCGCGATCACCCGTCAGGGACACGACAAGGTCGCCAATGATGGTCGCAAGGACGCGCCCTTCGTCATCCGCTATCGCGATGCCGGCGGCGAACACCGCGTTCTCGCGCGCGCCGTCATCGACGCGTCCGGAACATGGTGGCAGCCAAATCCGATCGGCGTCGACGGGCTGCCGGTTTCCGGCGAAGGCGAGGCGTCGGCACGCATCGCCTATGGCATTCCCGACGTGCTCGGCAAGGCGAGAGAAGACTATGCGGGCAAGCGCATCCTGGTCATCGGCGGCGGGCACTCGGCCATCAACGTCGCGCTGGCGCTGATGGAGCTGCAGGATGCGGCGCCTGGCACCGAAATCTTCTGGGCGCTGCGCCACGCCAGCATCGAGAGATTGCTCGGCGGCGGGCTGAACGACCAGTTGCCGGAACGCGGCGCGCTTGGGCTGGCTGCCAGGCAGGCGATGGCGGATGGCAGGCTGAACATGCTGGCGCCCTTCGCCGTCAACGGCATCAAGACGCAGGGCGAGGGGCTTGTTGTCGACGCCGGCCTGGGTGGCAAGCCGTTCAGCCTGGCCATCGACCGCATCGTCGTCACCACCGGCTTCAGGCCAGACCTGTCGTTCCTGAGCGAAATCCGCATCGCGCTCGATCCCGCCGTCGAGGCGCCGCGGGCACTGGCGCCGCTGATCGATCCAAACTTCCACTCATGCGGCACGGTTCCCGCGCATGGCATTGCAGAGCTCGCCCATCCCGAACCGGGCTTCACCATCGTCGGTTCGAAATCCTACGGCCGTGCCCCGACCTTCCTGATGGCGACCGGCTACGAGCAGGTCCGCTCGGTGGTGGCCGATATTGCCGGAGACCATGCCGCGGCCCGCGAGGTCCGGCTGGTGCTGCCGGAGACCGGCGTGTGCAGCGCCGTCGGTGTCGTGACGGTAGCGGCAAGCGCCGGCTGCTGTGGCGGGCCCGCGCCGGCCGCTGTCGATGCCTGCTGCGTCAGGGATGCGGACGCCAAGGCAACCGGCGCATCGGGCTGCGGCTGCGCCACCGCGCCGGCCACCGAGACGCGAGAGAATATAGCGGCCGGCGCCGATGCCTGAACGATCCGTCCTGCGCAAGGCGATCTGGGCGCTTGGGCTGACCCAGATCATCGGCTACGGCACGCTCTATTACAGCTTCTCGATCCTGGCGCCGGCAATGGCTGGGGAGTTCGGGCTCACGGAAGGCTGGGTGTTCGGCGCGCTGTCGGCCTCGCTGTTTGCCGGCAGCCTGTTCGCGCCGACTGCCGGGCGGTGGGCCGACCGTTTCGGCGCCGGCCGCATCATGACCGTCGGCTCGGTGGCGGCAGCCGTGGCGCTGGCGCTGTGCGCCGTCGCGCCCGACCGCGTGAGCTTCGTTGTGGCCTTGCTGGCGATGGAACTGGCCTCCAGCTTCGTTCTCTACAGCGCCGCCTTCGTTGCGATCGTGCAGATCGGGGTTCCCCGACCGCAGCGCAGCATCACCCATCTGACGCTTATCGCCGGGTTCGCCTCGACCCTGTTCTGGCCGCTGACTTCGGCGCTGCATGCGCATCTGACATGGCGCGAGGTCTATCTTTTGTTCGCCGCTCTCAATTTCGGCCTATGCCTGCCGATCCACGCGTGGCTGATGCGCCTGTCGCGCCGCCATGCAACAGTCATGCCGCAAGAGCGCGGGTCCGCCCCCGATGAAGCGGGCACGCGGCTCGATGCGCGGCGCGGCCGGACCGCGTTCCTGCTCATGCTGGCGGGGTTCGCCACCGAGGGCTTCGTGCTGTCGGCGATCCTCATCCACATGGTGCCGCTGACGGCGGCGCTGGGGCTCGGAACCGCAGGCCTCTTCGTCTCGACCCTGTTCGGGCCGGCGCAGGTCGCCAGCCGGTTGATCAACATGCTGTTTGGCGGGCGGCTTCAGCAAACGCACCTCGCCGTCATCGCCGCATTGCTGCTCACAGCCGGGCTGTGTGCGCTGTTGCTGACCACGCCATGGCTGCCCGGCGCCTTCGTATTCGTGTTGCTGTTCGGCCTCGGTTCCGGCCTCACCAGCATCGTTGGCGGCACCTTGCCGCTCGAACTCTTCGGCCGCGAGGGCTATGGTGCGCGGCTCGGATGGGCGAGCGCTGCCCGTCAGTTTACCTCGGCCTTCGCGCCGTTCGCGCTCGCCTTCATGATGGCGCGGACATCCGTCGCCAATTCGCTGTGGGTGCTGGTCGTCGTCGCCGCGAGCGGCGTGATCGCCTTCCTCGCCATCGTGCTGCTCAGACGGCGGGGCGGCCTGCCAGCGTTCGTGACCCATCTCGCGTGACTTGGCACCTGGCGCCGATCATGATGGTCTGCAAAAGGGTCCGGAACGCTGAGAGTGGGGATCGACCGCAATCCCTTTTGCATCTACCGCAGTGTACTGCCGACGGAAACCTGGCTCTTAAGGAGCGCCGGGAAGACCGGCTCAACATCCAATGCGTCGCGGGGTTCCCGCTACCCGCGGTCACAGTGAACCAAGTGGAATCTTATGCAGAATGATTTTGTATTCAAGACCGGGTCAGCAAAACGAACGTTGGGATGGTTGGTCTGTCTGGGTGCCGCGGGCGCATTGGCAGCCATGATCTATGGTATTTTCACGCATCCCGAAGCGCAGACCCCGGCCGAGCTTTGGTCCGGAGTGGTCATCGGTGTTTTCCTTGTCGGTCTCATGGTGGCCGGGATTGCTGTCCAATAGGCACGTTGGAGCATCGAAGGCGAAAACATCATCTACCGTCGTCTCTTCAGAAACAAAACGATCCCACTCTCCGAGTTGGCAGGCTTTGGACAAGTCATTGTCGTTGTCGTCGTCATTCCTTTCGTCCATGTGGATCTTTACGATCGCGAACTGAAGCTCATCGCGCGGCTTCCGGTAAGTCTCAAGGATTGGCCTGAAGCGGAAGCACGGCTTGCAGCGCGTTTGCGCTATGTCGTCAATGACGGAAGCCCCGCATTGCCCAAACGGAGGTTCGTCGATACACCGAAAAAGAAGCATGTCTTATAAGGCGTGACATCAATGCCTGAGAATCTTGCTCAGGAAAGCGCGGCTGCGGTCGGTCTTGGGGTGTGAAAAGAACTCGTCCGGCGTGCCGCTTTCGACGATGGCGCCGGCGTCCATGAACACCACGCGCTGGGCGACCTTGCGGGCAAAGCCCATCTCGTGCGTCACCACCATCATGGTCATGCCTTCCTCGGCGACCGCCACCATGACGTCGAGCACTTCGGAAATCATCTCGGGATCGAGCGCCGAGGTCGGCTCGTCGAACAGCATGATCTTGGGCCGCATGCCGAGGCAACGCGCGATCGCCACGCGCTGCTGCTGGCCGCCGGAGAGCTGTGCGGGATAGGCATTGACCTTGTCGGCGAGGCCAACCTTGGCCAACAATTCACGGCCTGCTTTTTCAGCCTCGGCACGCGGGATCTTGCGGACATGGATGGGGGCTAGCGTGACGTTCTCGAGTGCCGTCTTATGCGGGTAGAGGTTGAACGACTGGAAGACGAAGCCGATCTCGGTGCGCAGCTGCGTCATGTTGGTGGCGGGGTCGCCCAGGCGTTGGCCGTCGACGACGAGGTCGCCGTTCTTGATCGCCTCCAGGCCGTTGACGCAGCGGATCAGAGTGCTTTTGCCCGAGCCGCTCGGGCCGCAGACGACGACCACTTCGCGCGGCTCGACGCTGAGCGTGATGTCCTTGAGCACGTTGAGCGAGCCGAACCATTTGTTGACGCCGCGAAAGTCGATCATACCGGTCTTGGCAAGGCCCGTTGTGGTCATGTTTTCTGGACCTTTGGGGTTGGAAGTCACAACTGCACCTCGCCATGTGCCGCGCCCATGCGCTGCTCCAGCCGACGGGCCAGCATGATCAGCGGATAGCATACGATGAAATAGCCGACGCCGACGAGGAAGAAGACCAAGAGGCCGTTGGGCACACGCTGCACCACCAGCCAGCCGACGCGGGTGAGGTCGGTGAGACCGATGGCGGAGACGACCGAAGAATCCTTGATCAGCAGCACATATTGCCCGACCAGCGGCGGCAGCACGATGCGCATCGCCTGCGGCAGCACCACCTGGCGCATGCGCTGCCAGCGCGACAGGCCGGACGCCAGCGCCGCCTCGACCTGGCCGGTCGGCACCGAGCGGATGCCGGCGACGACGATCTCGCAGATGAAGCAGGCGGCCAGATTGGTCAGCGCGATGATGCCGGCGGTGAAGGCGTCAAGCTCGATGCCGAACTCCGGCAGGATGAAGAAGATCAGGAAGATCTGCACGAGGAACGGCGTGCCGCGGATCAGGTCGACCCAGGCCCCGATCAAGCCCGAGATCAGCTGGTTGCCGCCGGTGCGCAGGATGCCGAGGCCGAAGCCGAGCAAGGTGCCGAGCACAAGGCTGATCAGCGACAGCATCACGGTCATGCCGAGGCCGCGCAGGGCCAGCGGATAGGAGCCGGCGAGGCTTTGCAGTTGTTGCCAGATCATGTCCGCGCCCCCGCCGTGCCGAGCCAGCGGCTGGAGACGCCAGCCAGTCCCTTCAGTCCGTAATAGAGCAGCAGATAGAAGGCGGCGATGGTGAGGAAACCTTCGGCCGGCATGAAGCGGTCGGAGGCGAGCAACTGGCCGGCGCGCGTCAGTTCGGCAACCGAGATCAGCGACAGAAGGGCGGAATCCTTGACCAGCACGATGGCTTGGCCAAGCAGAGGCGGGATCGTCACCTTGAAGGCTTGCGGCAGGACGACAAGGCGCATGCGCTGGACATAGGTCATGCCCGAGGCGACGCTGGCCTCGACCTGGCCGCGCGGGATCGACAAGATACCGGCGCGAATGATTTCAGCGATATAGGCACCGCTGTTCAACGACAGCGCGAGGATGCCGACGACGAGTTCCGGCAGGACGAAGCCGAGCCGGGGCAGGCCGAAATAGAGAAAATAGAGCTGCGCCAGCAAGGGCGTGGCGCGCACCGCATCGATATAGGCCTTGGCCGGCACACGAAACAGCCAGCCGCGCTGCAGATTCATGGCGCACAGCACGATGCCGACGATGAGCGCCCCTACAAAGGACAGCGCCGACAGCCAGACGGTCGTGATCAGGCCCTGTCCGAACAGCGGCAGGTATTCGACGATGGTGCGGAAACTGAAATTTTCGAGCATCGTTGGGTGCAATCCCCAGAGTGCAGGAAACGACGGATGAAGCGAAATTCCAGGCGGTTCGCGGCGCTTGAGACGCGCGCGAAACCGCCTGGGTTTTATCGCTGCTTAGTGGTCTTTCTTCCAGGCGTCGGAATTGACCCAGTAGTCGAGGTTCTTCTGCAGGCGACCGTCGATGGTGACCTGGTTGAGGAACAGGTTCATCCAGACCAGCAGGTCCGGCTCGTCATAGCGGGTGGCGAAGGCAAGCGGCTCCTTCGACAGAAGGTCCGGCATGATGGTGAAGCTGCCGGCCGGATAGGCGGTCGACTGGCCCTTGACCGCCGAGACGTCGTTGACGCCGCAATCGGCCTGGCCGTTGTTGACGGCGTCGAGCAGCAGCGGACCGCCGCCCTTGTAGCTCTTGATGTCGGCGTCGGGGAAGGCTTTCTTGGCTTCCTTCTCGCCGGTGGCGCCGAGCAGCACGGCGATCTTGGTGCCCTTGGCCTTGCAGTCTTCGGTGGTCTTGAACTTGCTGTCGGCCTTGGTGAAGACGGTGCTGCCGGTGTACATGTAAGGCGTGGTGAAGGCGACCTTCATGCCGCGCGCCAGCGTCGGTGTCATGTCAGCGACCAGAAGGTCGGCCTTGCCTGACAGCAGCGCCGGGATCAGACCATCCCAGTCGAAATCGAGGAAGGTGATTTTCACACCCATTTCCTTGGCCATCAGTTCGGCCAGTTCAACCGAACTGCCGGTGCGTTCGCCATTGGCGCCAACCAGCGAGAAAGGGGGTCCCTGGGTCTGCACGGCGACACGCAGTTCGCCGCGCTTGGTGATGTCGTCCAGTGTTCCGGCTGAGGCAGCAGTGGTAAGGCCGGCGAGCGCAAGTCCGGCGATGAAAAGCTTGGCAATCTTCATTTGGTAGTCCTCCTTGTTTTATTGTTCCATGTCTTCGTTGTTTTTCACCCTTTGGGGTGCTTTTTGAGCGGCAGCGCCGTTGCCGGCGGCAGCCACCGTTCGAAAATCCTCAGTCCCAGGCCACCGTCTCGGTGACCTTGATGCCGCGTCTGGCAAGCTCGTCGAAGAAGGGTTCGTCGGGCACGTCCAGCAGCGGGTTGAGCAGGCCGGGTTTGGTGATCTCGCCACGCGCCAGCATCTGCGCCACGATGCTGGCGGGATAGCCGACGCCGAGGCTCATGCCGAACAGGCCCGAAGCCAGGTCCCGCTCGATGATCAGGTCCGACGTCACCGTCTTGGCGCGGCCGCCTTCGAGGCCGGAAAAGACATTGCGCATCACGCACAGGTCCTTCTCGCCGGGACCATATTGCAGTTGCGGGCCGAGCAGCCGGCCGAGGAATTCGCGCGGGCTGTTGGAGGTGCCGGGCACCTTGTCCTCAGAGAGGAAACCGAGCTCCTTTAGCGGCGCCCAGAAGGCCGACCATCCCGGCCAGCGCAGCGTGTAGCGGCCGGAACGGCGCAGACCCTTGGCTGCCTCCAGCATCTCGACATAATGCAGCGCATCGCCATTTGGGAACGCTTCCAGCCTGCCCAGGCCCGCGACCTCGATCTCATGGATGAAAGGGTTTTCGTGCTGCTGGCCGGCCGGCACCGCGACGCGCTTTCCGCCCTCGATCATGACGCTGTCGCGGTTCTGGCTGACCAGGACCATGTCGAAATTCCAGCTCACCTTGTAGCACAGCGGCTTGGCCATCGCCTTCGGCTCGGGGATGCCGCCGCAATAGGAATCGATCGCGGTGATCGAAGAGAACTGCCTGGCGGCGCGCGCGTAGAGTACGAGGTCGATGCCGGGGTCGAGCCCGCATTCGGTCATGATCGAGACGCCGGCTTGTTCGGCGGCCGGCGCCAGATCGGCGATCGACTTGGCGTAGTTGGTGGTGACCAGCGGCGTGCGCGTGGCGATCGCGGCCTGCACCGCCTCGCGCATCAATGGCTGCGGCAACAGGTCGATGACGGCGTCGACATCATCAAGCACATTGGCCAGCGCCGGGCCGATCGCGCCTTCAGGCACGACGAAGCGCACACGGGCAAGATCGGTCAGGCCGGCAAGCCGGGCCGGGCCATCCGCTGCGGTGTCGACGCAGACGATTTCCTCGACGCCGTCGCTGGCAACAAGGTCGGCGATTGCCGCCCGGCCTTGCAGGCCGAGGCCGCCGAGTACCGCGATCTTCATGCCGGCTCCTTGCGGTCGTCCGACCAGCAGCCTTCCGGCAGGCTGACCCATTTGTTGCAGGACGCCATGACGACGAAGGTTTCGCTGCGCACGACTTCGCCGGGCTCGCCGGCACCCGGGATCAGTTCGCTAGTGACGCGGTAGAGGTCGGCGACGTCACCCGCCACGGTTACGTCGACGATGATGTCGAAGCGCCCGGTGACGACCGAGGCCGAGTTGACGAAGGGCAGTTCGGCAATGCGCTGCGCCAGTTCGCGGGCCCGGCCGCGCCCTTGGGCATTGATGCCGACAATGGCCGAGATCAGCTCGGGACGCTCGGTCAGATTCAGCAGGCCGACGATCTTGAGCAGGTTGCGGTCGAGCAGGTTGCGCAACCGCGTGCGCACCGTCGGCACCGAAATCGCCAATATCTCCGCGATGCGGTTGATGCCCGGCTGTGCATCCTGCGACAGCTGTTTGACCAGCCGCCGATCGGTCAGATCGAGATGTTCTCGCAAAGTCCCCGTCTTTCACAAAAGGAAAAAACTTTGGCGATTTTTTTGCCAATGTGCAAACAAGCTACGTCACGGATATTGGAAAAGCAAGGCAATGATTCAGCGCTACTGGTGATAGGTGGTCGCTGTCAGGGCTCAGACCAGCGCTGCCGCCAACAGTTTTGCCTGTGGCGTCAGCTCTTCGAAGCGGCGGGCGCAGAGGTTGAGCTGGCGCGTCGCCCAGTCGTCGGTCAGCCGCAGTGTGCGCACGGAACGACCCGCCGCACTTTCCGGCACGATGGCGATGCCGGCGCCTTGCGCGACCAGCCGGCAGACATTGTCGAGGCCAGGCACGCGGATGCGGACATGCAGATGGCCGCCAAGGCGGGCCGCCTGGCGCGTGATGTGCTCCTGCAGCGCATGGCCGGTGCTGAGGCCGACGAAAGATTCGCCGAGAACCTCAGTGAGGTTGACGGTGCGGCCTTCAAGGCCGGGCCGGTTCCGCGCGGCGATCACCACCAGCCGGTCGGTGAAGAACGGTTTCTGTTCGAGATGCGACAGGCCGGCCCAGGTTGCGGCGATGCCGAGATCGGCCGCACCATTGGCCACGGCTTGCGCGATCTCATGGCTGGGGCGCTCGTCGAGATCGATGTCGATCTGGGGATGGGCGACAAGGAAAGCCGGCAGGATGTCGCGCAGCAACTCGGCTGTAGCGGCGGTGTTGGCCAGCAGCCGGACGCGGGCGCGCAGGCCGGTGGCATAGGCGGCCAGATCGCCGGTCATGGCCTCGATCTGGTTCTGCACGGCGCGCGCATGATGCAGCAGCGCCTGTCCCGCCGGCGTTGGCACCACACCACGGCGGCGGCGCTCCAGGAGCGGCGCGCCGAGCCGCTCCTCCATGCCCTTGATGCGGGCGCTGGCCGACGCCAGGGCCAGGCCGGCAAGCTCGGCGCCATGGGTGATGCTGCCGCGTTCGGCCACCAGCAGGAACAGGCGGAGATCGACCAGATCGAAGCGCATTCTTTTGCTCCTGCGAATATTCAGCGCCCGGGAAGGCGATCGGCCCTCCAGCCTTCGTCCTGGCCGAAGGTTGGCAGCACAACTTCCACATTGTGATCGGCCGGGATCTTCGTCAAACAGTTTCGAAGGAGAATTGTGATGAACAAACGGACGTCAGGCCGGCTCGGCATTCTCGAAAGCACGGCGATCGTGCTGGCCATTGCCGTGGCTGGCCTTGCCATGGCGCCAGCGGGATCAGGCCTGCGGGGATGCGCGGCGACGGTCGTATCCACCAGCCGCGATGCGGCGCCGGCAAAGGCCGCCAGCCTGGATGCCGACGCAACCGATATGCTGCTGCATGACTGATCCCGCCTTGAAGATACGACCATGCTGAGCGCCGGCGTCCTCGCCTGGATCGGCGCCGTGTTCCTCGCCGCCGGCTTCGTCAAGGGCGTCGTCGGCATGGGGCTGCCGACCGTTGCGATGGGCCTGCTGGCGGTGACGATGCCGCCTGCGCAGGCCGCGGCGCTGCTGCTGATCCCGTCGTTGGTCACCAATCTCTGGCAATTGCTGACCGGCCCGTCCTTCGGCGGCCTGTGTAAGCGGCTATGGACGATGATGGCCGGCGTGATGCTCGGCACCGTTGCCGGTGCCGGGCTGCTGACCGGCACGCATACGGGCGCGGCTTCGGCCGGGCTGGGCGCCGCACTGGTGCTCTATGCGATCCTCGGCCTCGCCAAGGCCGGCTTCACCACGCCGGTGCGCCACGAAGCCTTGATGTCACCGCTGGTCGGGGTGGCGACCGGGCTGGTCACCGGCGCCACCGGCGTCTTCGTCATCCCGGCAGTGCCCTATCTGCAATCGCTGCGGCTGGAGAAAGAAGACCTGATCCAGGCGCTCGGCCTATCCTTCACCGTGTCGACGGCGGCGCTCGCCATCGGGCTGTTCAGGACCGGTGCCCTGGCGTCGCCGAGCGCGCAACTGGCGGGATCGGTCGCAGCCCTTGCGCCGGCGCTGGCCGGCATGTTCGCCGGCCAGGCATTGCGCCGGAGGATGAGCATCGAGACCTTCCGGAAAGTCTTCTTCGTCGGATTGCTGGCGCTGGGTGTCTATCTTGTGGAGGACGGTATTCTGTAGCTTGCGGCAGGCGTTCAGAATGCAGCTCTCGCCTTGGCGATCGCGGCGAAAGGCAGGACCAGGGACAGCGGCGCGTCATCCAGACGGATCGCACCGTAACCTTCATACCAGTGGGCAGCCTGGTCACCTTTGGCATCGATTAGCAAGGCAACGCCGCCGAGCTCCTCCGCGACTGCCATACAGCGCTTCCCGGCGGCGAGCAGCAAACCGCCGCCAAGGCCGCGGCCTTGTATCGTACGGTCTACGGCGAGCCGACCCAGACGGTAGACCGGCACGTCATAGCGGCCAAGGCCGCGTTTGGCGACTGCCGGGGTCCTGGCAAAGTCGATCGAAGCCGGGCTGAGAGAGTAGAAGCCGAGGATGCGCAAAGGATCTTGCGCCGTCACGGCGACGAAAGTTTTTGCGCCACCGCTTTGATGACTTTGACGCGCAAAGCGCTGCAAATAGATGTTGAGGTCCGCGTCGCCACAGTCGAAGGCGGCACGGTTATGTTGTCTCCCGATCGGCACTTCTTGCCATGTGACGGAGTTCACGCGAGAGTCTGGCCGGCTTTGGCGGCGCGGATAAGGCGGTTGGTCGGGGAGGGCGGGTTTTCAAGCAGGTCGAGGACGCGCAGACTGTCCCGTTCTGACAGCGCAAGATGTTCGGCGCGTTCGATCGCAGCCTGGGCGTCACGCAGTGCGGAGCGCGTAACGAACTCGGTCAGGCCGACATTCGACAAGGCGGCCGCACGTGCGATCACGGCTTTCGCTTCGGGCAGAATCCGGAAATCGATTCGACCGTTATCACCGACGTTGCGAGGCATGGCTATCTCCTTTGTCTGCTATTATATGGTACGGATTGAATCCGTACAATATAAATCCTGTCGCTTTAGCCTCACGGGCATGTGAGGAGCGCGCTGGGCCAAATCTGTTACCGCACCACCAGCACCGCAATCTCCGTGTAGGACAGCACTTCCGCCGTCTGGCTGCCGAGAAGCAGCTTGCCCAGTCCGCGACGGCCGTGCGAGGCGATGACGATCAGGTCGCAGCGCAGGGCCTGCGACAGTTCCAGGATGGCTTCGGCGGGCCGCTTGTCCTCGACATGGACCACCTCCGCGGCCACGCCAACGGCGTCCGCCGACGCCTTGCATTTGGCGAGCACTTCCTTGGCATAGCGGCCTGCCTCTTCCTTGTAGGCGACGAGCTCATCGCCGGCGGCATAGCCGGCCATGGCGCCGCCCCAGGCGAAGATCGGGAATGGTTCCGAGACGGTAACGAAGGTGACGGAGGCGCCGAGGTCCTTGGCCAATGTCAGGCCGTGGGCAACGCCCTTGTCGGCCAGTTCCGATCCGTCCGTGGCGATGAGCAGATGTTTGTACATGATGATCTCGACTTGTTGTGCAAGGGCCCGTGCCCTTGTGGTGGCGGGAGCCTTGTAGAGGCTGGCCTTGATATAGTTGCGGCACCAGGATGATCACAGGGCCGGCCCGCCGCGGATCAAGGCCAGGCGACCACGCAGTTTTGTACCAAGCGGATTCCCCTTTGCCGCATCGTCGCTTAAGGTGCCGGACCACATCGAAAGGCATCTCATGAGCAGCGTGTATCCCCAAATCCATCTGGTCCGGCATGGCGAGACGGCATGGAGCCTTTCGGGGCAGCATACCGGCCGCACCGACATGCCGTTGACCCCGGTTGGCGAGGCCGCCGCGCGGGGCGTCGCGGATAGGCTCAAGGGCCTGTCCTTTTCGGCCGTATGGTCGAGCCCGTCGCAGCGCGCCTACAACACCAGCGTATTGGCCGGCTTCGGCGCGCAGAGCGTCAAGAAAGACGATCTGCAGGAGTGGGACTATGGCGCCTATGAGGGGCTGACGACAAAACAGATCCTGGCCGAGCGCCCCGGCTGGAATGTGTTTCGCGATGGTTGTCCAAAGGGCGAGATGGCGGCCGATGTGGGCGCGCGGGCCGACAGGATCATTGACGGGTTACGCAAGGCCAATGCCGACATGTTGGTGTTTTCCAGCGCGCATTTTTTGCGCGTGCTGGCGGCGCGCTGGATCGGGCTGCCGCCCGAAGGCGGCGCGCTGCTCGTGCTCGAAACAGCCAGCATCAGCGTGCTCGGCTACGAGCATGATTTGAGCGAGCCGGTCATCCGGAAATGGAACCAGAAATAGGGCGGCTTTGGCCAGCGGCGCCGCTTCCGCCCTATCTGTCGAATTTCTTGATCGCTTCGGCGGTCACCGGCGTAAAGAAATTCAACAGATTGCCATCGGGGTCGCGAAACAGCAGCGAGCGATTGCCCCAGGGCATTGTGGTTGGCTTCTGCACAGTAACATTCCTGACGAGGTCCGAGAGCCTGGCGAATTCAGCATCGACGTCGCCGACGCGGAACTCAAGGATGACGGTGCGGTTGTCGGCGGGGCGGGCGATGTCGCCGCCGAACAGCTTCAAGGTGCGCGTGCTGCCAATCGCCAGCGTGCAGGCCGGTGTCGCCAGTTCCGCGAAGTCTTCCGTGTAGACCGTCACGGGCATGCCCGTGATCTCGCCGTAGAAGCGCACGAGGCGCTGAACGTCCGAAGTGATGATGCGGATAGAGACGAAATTCATTGCTTTGGCTCCTGATCGTTGAAGCCGTGGCGGGCTCCCATCCGACCTATAGGGCAGGCCTCCTGACAGCTTTCCGTCAGGAAGGATTGCTGTGCGCCTGCACCAGCGCAGGCGGGGCTCACCCCGCCAGCAGCTCCAGTTCCTCCGGCGTCAAATGCCGTGCCGTACCCTTGGCGAGGTCGCCGAGCGGCAGGCGGCCGATAGCGATGCGGATGAGGCGCAGAACCTCGACGCCGTGCGCGGCGAGCAGGCGACGGATGTGGCGGTTACGGCCTTCGTCGAGTACGATCTCCAGCCAGGCGGTGCGGCCGCCGCTGCGCAAAAATTCGATCGAACTGGCGCTCAGGGTCTCGCCATCAACGGTCACGCCGGCGCGGAATTTGTCCAGCATCGCTGCGTCCGGCACCATGCCGATCTGCACGTGATAGGTCTTGGGCAAATGCGAGGCCGGATCCATCAGCCGGTTGGCAAACCGGGTGTCGTTGGTCATCAACAGCAGGCCTTCGCTCGCCTTGTCGAGGCGACCGACCGGGGAGACGAAGGGCAGGTCGAGCCCTTCCAGGCAGGCATAGACGGTGTCGCGTTGTTGCGGGTCGTCGCGGGTGGTGACCAGCCCGCGCGGCTTGTTGAGGACGAGATAGACCTTGCGCTCGGCAACCACCGGCCTGTCGTCGACAACGATGCGGTCGCGGTCGAGGTCGACGCGCAGGGCTGCATCGCGCACGACCTTGCCGCCGACACGCACGCGGCCTTCGGCGATCAGCACCTCGGCCTGCGTGCGAGAGCACAGGCCGAGCTTCGACAGCGCCCGGTTCAGGCTGACGCCGGGCGCCGCCTGCCTGCCGCTTTGTCGTGTCTGCCGTGGTGTCATGCTGCCGTCTGTGCTGGTGGAGCCGACAAATGCCACGGGCTGCAATGGCTTCGCAAGACGCGCTGCTGCAATCGTGCGCAAAGCAAGGGGGCAGTGGCGGCATCCGCGGTTCTTGGACCGGCGATATTGTCGCCGCCGCATCCGCGATAAACTTGCTTCGCATGAGTGAGTCTCCCGACATCTCGCCGATCACCAAGACAGTCGTCATCGGTGCCGAGCCGGCCAAGGTTGGGCGGATACTGACGACGCCAGAAATGATCCCGCAATGGATGTCCGACGAGGAGTTGACCGTCAGCCTGCAAGGGCATGCCGGCGGCGCGATCGTGATGCGCGGACTGCTGCACGGAATGCCGTTCGAGAACCATGGCACCATCCGCGCTTTTGAGCCGGAAAAGAGCTTCGCGTACGGCTACTGGAGCACGCTGTCGGCCTCGCGGCTGGCGGACGTGCCCGAAAACCACACCGTGGTCAGCTTCGATCTGGCGCCGATGGATGGGGGGACGAAGCTGACGCTGACGCTCAGCGACTTCGCCGAACCGGCGATCCGTCCGCACGCCAATCTCTACTGGGGTCCGACCTTGCAAATCCTGAAGGCGGTCTGCGAGCGCGCTTGAAGGAGGGCGGGCGTCATCCCCGCGGACGGGTCGTCCGGCCCTTACTCTTTGGGGTGTCGGGCGAGAGCCAGCGCGCGGATGCGGTCGGCGACGGCGCTGTCGACCGGGTTGTAGACGGTCAGGCTCAAATCCGGCCGGCCGTCGACCGCGAAGCCCGAATATTCCAGCTCGATATCGCCGAGTTCCGGGTGTTTCAGGCGCTTTGTCCCGTCGCCGTGGCTGAGCACGTCGTTTTCCCGCCACAGCGCGTCGAATTCCGGGCTGGCGCTGCAGAGCTCGTCGACGAGTTCGCGCACCTCGGAGACAGCGCCGGCGCGTGCCGCATCGGCACGGAACGAAGCGACCACGAAACGGGCGAGGTTTTTCCAATCGTGCTGCTTGGCGCGGATGACGGGGCGCAGGAACATGAAACGCAGGATGTTGCGCTCGCCTTCGGGCAGGGCGCTGTAGTCGGTCAGCACGACCCGCGCGGCGCGGTTCCAGGCAACGACGTCCCAGGTGGCGGTCCTGACTATGGCGGGGCTGGCATCGAGTGTGTCGATGAGGCGCTGCAGCCGGGGGCTGACGCCCTCGTCGCCTCTGTAGCGGACCACGGGCGGGCGCCCCAGCCCGAGCATGAAAAGATGTTCGCGTTCCGCCTCGGTCAGCAGCAGCCCCTTGGCGATGCGATTGAGGACATCGGCCGAGGGTGCGCCGCCGCGGCCCTGCTCCAGCCATGTGTACCAGGTCGGGCTTATGTTGGCGCGCTGGGCGACCTCTTCCCGGCGCAGTCCCGGCGTGCGTCGGCGGCCCGAAAAGCCGAAGGAAGCCGGATCGAGCCGCGTGCGCCGGTCTTTGAGGAACGCTGCCAGCGAGCCGGCGGAATTGGAGGGCATCCTGTTAGTCATTATACCATGATAAGATCACTACTTTAATAGAATAATAGACCAGCAATATTACGCAGGCAACTAGTGCAGGAGATTTTGCATGCGTATCTTTCTCACCGGCGCGACGGGTTTCATCGGTTCGGCGCTGGTTCCCGAACTCATCCAGGCGGGCCACCAGGTGGTCGGCGTGACCCGCTCCGACGCCGGCGCCGAGGCGCTGGCCGCCGCGGGCGCCGAAGTGCTCCGGGGGACGCTCGAGGATCCCGAGGGGCTGCGCGACGGCGCGGCCAAGGCGGAGGCTGTGATCCACACAGCGTTCGACCACGATTTTTCGCGGTTTGCCGAAAATTGCGAAAAGGACAAGCGCGTCATCGCCGCACTCGGCGCCGCCCTGGCCGGCTCCGACCGGCCGCTGGTGATCACCTCCGGCGTCGGCATGGGCAGCCCCGGGCATGGCGAACTGGCGATCGAGGACGTCTTCAATCCCGGCCATCCCAATCCGCGCATCGCCTCGGAGCTGGCCGGCAATGCCTTGCTGGACGCCGGCATCAATGTGTCGGTGGTGCGGCTGCCGCAGGTCCACAATCCGGTCAAGCAAGGGCTTATCTCGCCGCTCATCGAAATCGCGCGTGAAAAAGGCGTCTCGGCCTATGTCGGCGAAGGCCGCAACCGCTTCTCCGCGGGCCATCTCCTCGACGTCGCGCGGCTTTACCGGCTGGCCGTGGAAAAGCGGCAACCGGGCGCGCGCTATCACGCGGTCGGCGAGGAAGGCGTCGAGGTGCGGGCCATCGCCGAGGCGCTTGGCCGGGGCCTGAAATTGCCGGTCGTTTCCATCGCGCCGGAAAGAGCGGCGGAGCATTTCGGCTGGATGGCGATGTTCGCGCCGATGGATCTGCCGGCCTCCAGCGCGCTGACCCAGCTACGGCTTGGCTGGCATCCGACCGGCCCGACGCTGATCGCCGATCTCGACGCCATGCGATACGCTGCTTGATCGACTGAAGCATCGGCGCTGAAGCTGACGATACAGGGGCCGGTAATCTTCAGTCAGATTGCCGGCCCTTCTGTACGAGGCGGTCAGCCCTCATCCAGGAGTAACTGCGTAACGCAGATGGACAAGTCCATGCGCCAGCGCTTCGCAGCTCTTCAGGGACAACTGCATCTTGCCCGGCAGGCCACTCTCGCCGAACTCGACGAACGCCTGGTTCGCGGCCCGTCCATCGATCGCGGGTGCGACGAGAAGGCTCAGTTCATCGACGAGCCCGGCCGCAAGGAACGAGCCGTTGATGCCGGCACCGCCCTCGAGCAGCAGCCGGCGGATGCCGAGTTCGCGTCCGAGCACCTCGACCATCGCGGCGAGATCCATATCCGCCGTTTCCGCGACGATATAGGACACGCCGTCGGATGCGAGCTCGGCCAGATGGCTGTCGGCAACGTCACGCCCAAGCAGCACCACGACATGGTCGCCGCCGATGTCGGGTTTGGAAAAATGAAGCTTGCCCGAGGCATCGAGCGCCACGGCATAACTGCCCGCATCCCTTTGCGCGAAATGATAGGGCCGGTCGACCTTGCCGGTATTGGCCGGCGGATGCGCGCCGGCCTTGCTCATCTCGGCCATGGTGACGCGGCCGACGATCCAGGCGTCAGCCGCGAGATCATTGTGGATATGCTCGTAGAGGCTCGACCACTCCGCCCGGGTCCCGTCCGGACTTGTCGTGTAGCGGCTTGGATGAAGGCTGCCGTCGAGTGATGCGAGCATATGGCAGATGATTTGCGGCTTCATCGGGTCACGCCGCTTCAAGCGCCATCACTTTTTCAGCGGCCTTTGCGAGAAACCCGGATCGGGTATAGCCATGAGCTTCGGCAAAGGCATCGATCCTTTGGAGAATGTCGTCCGGAAGCGTCACGTTGATACGCACTGTTTTCCTGGTCTGGGTCTGGGCCGAGACCAGGATTGCAACACCGTCGCGATTATCGGCGTCCGCCATCACAGCCTCCAAACTGGAGGGTTCAGGAACAGCCCCGCCATCCTCGACCAACCCTTCGATGTGGAGGGCGAGGGCCTCTTCAGCCATGGACCGGGCGTCATCCAGATCCTTGCCGGCGGTAATCACGCCTGGGAAATCAGGGAAAGACACACCGAAGTCGCTGTCGGCATCCTTATGGATAAGTCCGATATACTGCTTCATGGCCGTCACCTCAGTTTCAGTCCAGATTGTTTTTCGATGCTGCGCAGGGTGCCTATTGGAATATCGCGCTTGGGATGAGGGACGGTGACCCGCCCTAGCCTGTCGCGGTGTTTGAATTGCGCATGACTGCCCCTTCGGGCAACTTCAACCCACCCATCAGCTTCCAACAGGCGGATAATGTCGGCGCTTTTCATGTGTATTTATACACATTTAATGATGGCCTTTCAACAAGGAATATGAAGTCAGTCAACGCCAAATAGGCCGCAGGAGGCGAAGCGCCGTGTCTACTGTGCTGGGAAGCATGCCGCACGATCCAAAAATCCGACAATTCCGATAATTTGCCGGACGGCGCTGTTATATCGAGGTTGCACAAATGGTTGGCGCTGGGTTAGCATCCCTGTGCAGGCGTCGGTGGGAGGCTCTTTTTACAGCGGCGGCCAGCTGGAGCGGCATGCGTTTTCGGGCGCAGGGAGGATGCTCCACACTTTGAACCGACGCATGATCCTTCCTGAAACCGATCCGGTTTTCGGGCGTGCGTCCTTGTGGAGGAGGATCCCATGAACAGACGTGAATTCCTGCTGTCGTCCGCGGCTTTCGGCGCCATGATGGTTGCCGCGCCCTCGGTGTTTGCGCAGGACAAGCTCACCATCCTTGGCTCGGTGCCCAGTCTCGGCTTTCCGTTCTTCGTGCACATGCTGAACGAGATCAAGGCGGAAGCCGCCACGCAAGGCGTCAATCTGACCGAAAGCGACGGCCAGAACTCGGCCACCAAGCAGACCGCCGACATCGAGGCCGCCCTGGTGCAGAAGGTCAACGCCATCGTCATCTCGCCGCTCGACGTCAACGCACTGGCGCCGGCCATCGAGGAAGCGGTCAAGGCCGGTGTTCCCGTAGTGACGATCGACCGCCGCGTCGACGGCGTCGAGGGCATCCTCGCGCATGTCGGCGCCGACAATGTGAAGGGCGGCGAGGCGGAAGCCAACGCCGTGGTGGCGGCGTTCCCGAACGGCGCCAAGCTGTTCCATCTGCAGGGCCAACCCGGTGCCGGCCCGGCGATCGACCGCAACAAGGGCGTGCACAATGTGCTCGATCCCTTGAAGGACAAGTATCAGATCGTCTTCGAGCAGACCGCCAACTTCGCCCGCGCCGAGGCGCTGTCGGTGACTGAGGCCGGCCTTGCCGCCAACGGCAAGCCCGACGCCATCGTCTGCGCCAATGACGACATGGCGCTCGGCGCCATGGAGGCCTGCGCCGCTCGCAACTTCACCGACGTCAAGATCTACGGCTTCGATGCACTGCCGGAAGCGCTGGTCGCGGTGCGCGACGGCAAGCTTGCGGGCACCGTCGAGCAGTTTCCCGGCGAGCAGTCGCGCACCGCGGTGCGCATCGCGGTGGCCTTTGCCAAGGACAAGACCGAGCCGCAGGAGAAGCTGGTGCTTTTGACGCCGATCGTCATCGGCAAGGACAATCTCGACAAGGCGGAGAGGATTGGCGAGACGAAGTAGGGCGATTTGGCGGGGATCGGCCGATTGGCAAAGCCGGTGGGACAGCACCCCCCTCTGTCCTGCCGGACATCTCCCCCGCAAGCGGGGAGATTGGCTGTCCGTCCTGCTTTCGCCAATCTCCACACCGCAGGAAAAGCGCTACCAGCAAAGCTGCCGATCTCCCCCCTGTTTGGACCGGAGACATCGCGAACAGGTGTGCGAGGACATCGCGAACAGTTTTGTCACTTATCGTCTGCAGAGGTTGAGGTCGA
>NZ_JAMYSF010000049.1:0-21749 GCF_040321775.1 Mesorhizobium sp. M0243
CAAAAACACGGGGGCGATCATGCCCCCGTGTCGTCAAAAAGCTACCAGCCAAATATCCTGTCAGAACACTGAAGGTGCCTAAGTGAACTGCATTATCCCATGGGGGGCCGTTTTTGTTTGCACGGATACTGGCGTTGTTGGATTAGCCATTGCTAAAATATAGCTTTCCCGCAGCTATGGAAAGGAATAGCATCATCGCTGTTCCTGAGGGGATGAGGCGGTGTCACTGGCCGCGCAATCAGCATTTTTCCGCCTCGGTCTTGCACGGCCAGATCAGAAATCTGGGAGGAATGCATGACAAGAACAGCCAGCCTTGGGCGCTGCGGCGTCCTCGTTTTGACAGGTTTGGTGGGCGCGTGGCTGAACGTTGCTTCGGCTCGGGCCGAGGACGCCAACAAGGCCGACATCGAAGCCTTGAAAAAATCGCTCGCCAAATATGACGATTACACCGTCGCCGTCCGCGACCTCTATCTGTCGACGGTCGGCTGCGTCTACTACAGCGGAGAAAAGATAGCGGGTGCGATGGACTACCCGAAGGGCGCCATGGGTATCCACTTCGTCAATGTCCCGAGTGTCGGCCAGAAGCTCGACCCGATGCACCCCAATGTGCTGATCTATGAACCGACCAAGAAGGGCTTGCGGCTGGTGGGCGTGGAATGGCTGGTGCCTCTGACGCCGGACATCAAGGAACCCCCGAAGCTGTTTGGCCAGACCTTCATGGGGCCTATGGAGGGGCACTACCCTCTCATCCCGAAGGAGTTCGTCCACTACGACCTGCATGCCTGGCTCGGGGACAATCCGAACGGCATGTTCAGTCCGACGAATCCGAACGTGAAATGCAACAAGGCCGAGTTTCCGATGCTGGAAAAACCGACCAAGATGATGCCTGGGCCGATGTAACGGGCGAGTCAGGCAGGAACCTTTGCCGAGAAGACAAGCCGGATGGCTGGCTTGCCTTTGAAGCGGTCGGGAATCAGACCTTGGCGACGATCCGCATGAAGGCCGGCATGTCATCGCCGAAGCCGACGGTGGAATCGTTGTCTTCCTGGTGTCGTTGGCGGGCAGGGCGGCTGTTGTCGCGCTGCGGCCTCGTGTCGCCGCGTTCCGGTGCGCGCTGTTCATTGCGATCGGATGATTTGCGCTCGGTGTTTTCCGAACGGATCGCTTCCTTGCGCGAGCGCCGTTCGCCGACGTCGGCGGCTGCGGCCTCGGCCACCGGCTGATCCTCGCGGACTGTTTCCGGTGCCGTGTCTTCGCTGCGCTTGGCGTGGCGTTCGCGCGGTTTGCGCTCGCCGCCCTTTTCCCTGCCGCGATCGTCGTCCTTGCGGCCGGCGCGGCGCGGTGCGCCCTTGCCACGGCGCGGAGCATCATCCTCGCCGCCTTCGCTGGCAACAACCGTCGACAAGTCGCCGTCATGCCACTCGATCTTGTTGCCGATCAGACGTTCGATGGCATCGATGTATTTGGTGTCCGATTTGGTCGCGATGGTGAAGGATTTTCCGGAGCGTCCGGCGCGGCCGGTACGGCCGATACGGTGGACATAGTCCTCGGCGTGGATCGGCACGTCATAGTTGAAGACGTGGCTGACATCGGGGATGTCCAAGCCGCGCGCGGCGACGTCGGAAGCGACGAGGTAGCGCAGCTTGCCGTCGCGGAAATTGGCCAGCATCTGCATGCGCGCGCGCTGGTCCATGTCACCATGCAGCGCACCGGCGTCGAAATCATATTTCAGCAGCGAGCGGAACAGCTCCGCCACTTCAACCTTGCGGTTGCAGAAGATGATGGCGTTCTTCAGCTCCGCGTCTTCGGCCTTGATCAGATTGCGCAGCGTCTCGCGCTTGTCCCATGGCTTGGAGCCTGATTTGACCAGCCGCTGGATAATGTTGGTCGCCGCGGATGCTGCCTTCGAGACCTCGACGCGCACCGGCGCGTGCAGGAATTTCTCGGTCAGCTTGGTGATTTCCGGCGGCATCGTCGCCGAGAAGAACAGCGTCTGCCTGGTGAACGGGATCATCTCGCAGATGCGCTCGATATCGGGGATGAAGCCCATGTCGAGCATGCGGTCTGCTTCGTCGATGACGAGGATCTCGACACCGTTGAGCAACAGCTTGCCGCGCTCGCGGTGGTCGAGCAGGCGGCCGGGCGTCGCGATCAGCACGTCGACGCCGCGCTCCAGCTTCTTGTTCTGTTCGTCGAATGAGACACCGCCGATCAAGAGCGCGATGTTGAGCTTGTGGTTCTTGCCGTATCGGATGAAATTCTCTTCGACCTGCGCGGCGAGTTCGCGCGTCGGCTCCAGGATCAGCGTGCGCGGCATACGGGCGCGGGCTCGGCCGTTTTCGAGGCGGGTCAGCATCGGCAGCACGAAGGAAGCCGTCTTGCCAGTGCCGGTCTGGGCGATGCCCAGAATATCCTTGCCGAGCAAGGCGTGTGGGATCGCACCAGCCTGGATCGGCGTCGGCTGGGTATAGCCGGCGTCGGTGACTGCGGAAAGGACCTTCGGCGACAGGCCGAGGTCTGCGAAGGTCAACGCTTCTTGAGCGGTCGTGGTGTCTGAGGACAAGTGTTGTTGTCTTTGGCTGGTTCGGGGAAGCGCAACGGCGTCTAATGGCGTCTGTCGCGGCAAGCGCCACGCGCCTGCAAGATTGGTATTGCAATTAGGAGCAAGCCCTCGATTTGTCAACAGAAACGGGCAGCAATGGCACGATTGTGAAGTTGTAACCTTAATCGGGATGCTTAATCGACCTGTCGGCCGCAGCGCCGGCTCAATAGCGGAACTGTTCGGCGAGAATACGCTCGTTCCAGGAATGATTGGGATCGAACAACAACGTTGCTGTCGCCGTGGGTGATTCTCGCACCGTTACCGAGGTCACCGCCTTGACCTCGGTATGGTCGGCGGCGGCGTTCACCGGCCGCTTTTCCGGCTCGCGGATGTCGAAGCGTACGGTCGCCTTGTTGGAGAGCAGCGCGCCGCGCCAGCGGCGCGGGCGAAACGGGCTGACCGGGGTCAGCGCCAGCAGCGGCGCGTCGAGCGGCAGGATCGGTCCGTGCGCCGAAAGATTGTAGGCGGTGGACCCGGCCGGGGTTGCGATCATGACGCCGTCGCAGTTCAGTTCCTCAAGCCGTACCTGTTCGTCGACGGTGATGCGGATCTTGGCCGTCTGGTACGATTGACGCCACAGCGCCACCTCGTTGATCGCCAGTGCCGAAATCGTTTCGCCTTCCGAGGTCACGGCCAGCATCTCCAGCGGGCGGATCGTCTCGGCGACGGCGGCTTCGAGACGCTCCGTCAGGCCACCGGAACGATACTCGTTCATCAGGAAGCCGATGGTGCCGCGGTTCATGCCGTAGACCTTCTTGCCGGTCCCCATCGTGTCGCGCAGGGTCTGCAGCAGGAAGCCGTCACCCCCAAGGGCAACGACGATCCCGGCCTCCTCGACGGAAGACTGGCCATAGCGCGCCGACAGGCTTTCCAGCGCCGTCTTGGCGTCAGCGGTGTCGGACGAGACGAAGGCGATGCGGCTGGCGGCTTTGCTCATGGCTCCCCGATGACGACCGATTGGCAGCGGCAGGGCCGCGCCAGCGCCGGGGTAGCATGGGCGGGGTACGTCTGCAAAGGGAGCTGTCATCCCGGATGCGACCCATGCCGGATGGCAAGGCGGCCGCAGGACGGCGGATGCGGGCTTGCCGTTCGCGTATCATGTCAAAGGCTACGCGAATGTGATGGTTAAGACCGGCCTTAAAGTCTCGTAAAGCCGGATCGGTCATGTTAGCCGGCAGTGGATGGGTGGCGTGGGGGCTAGCCAGTCGAGGCCGACATATTGCCGGTAACACGCCTGATCATCGTCTTTCTGATGCTGGGAAGCTTCGCGCTGCTCTTTGCCGAACTGGTGCGCCAGTCCGAAGAGACGAGCTTCCGGCCGCAGCCCACGGCGTCGCGCTGTGGCGATGCAGCCGGAGCGCCATGCCCGCAAAGGGCGCTGTAGCGCTGTAACCTGATCATCCTTTCGGATGACCGGCGGCATTGGCGGCCGCTTCGGTGCGCGACATCGCGCGGCAGTTTCTCTCCTTAAAAGCAGTGGCCGGTCGGCCACCGCGAATTGCGGCCGCGAGCATTTCGGCCTCAACGGCCTGACGCGTCCGGCATCGCGGCTAAACCTCTTTCCTGGCTGCTCACTGAGTCACCACCGCATCGGGCGCATCAATGGGCGAGCCATGGCCGTATCCACGATAAGATATTGACTGTATGTTTAGTCATAGTTATTCCTGAGGTCGAGAATTGAGTTGGACAGCCGGGTTCCAGCCGGTGAATGGCCACAATAAAGGGGGGAATATCTTGACTGCCATGCGGCTTGCCGTTGCCGGCGCGCCGCAAATGCGATGTCGACGGCCTTTCTCGTGCCGTCGATCGGCATTGTCGCGGCCATCTTTTCGTCAGCAGGAAACGGACTTGGGGCCGTAGTGCCGCCGGTCCCAACAATGGGAGCATGCAGCATGAACTGGAAACTGACCGCGACGGCCATCGGCCTGTCGTTGCTGACTGTCACGGGCGTGGCCCGTGCCGAAGGCGAGCTCAACATCTACAATTGGGGCAACTACACCAGCCCCGACCTGATCAAGAAGTTCGAAGAGACCTACAAGGTCAAGGTCACCGTCACCGACTATGATTCCAACGACACCGCCTTGGCCAAGGTCCGGCAGGGCGCCTCCGGCTATGACATCGTCGTGCCCTCGGCGAGCGTCGTGCCGGTCTGGATCAGCGAAGGTCTGCTCTTGGAGACCGATCCCAACAAGATGGAAAACTTCAAAAACGTCGATCCCAGATGGGTCGATGTTCCATTCGATCCAGGCCGTAAATATACCGTTCCATGGCAGTGGGGCACGACCGGCATTTCGGTGAACAAGTCGGTTTATGCCGGCGACCCGAACACATCGGCGATCTTCCTCGACCCACCCCCCGAACTCGTCGGCAAGATCAATGTCGTACCCGAAATGGGTGACATCATGTTCCTCGCCATCGCCTACGAGGGTGGCAAATATTGCAGCAGCGACATGCAGATGCTGAAGAAGGTGCATGACAAGCTGGTGGAGGCGAAGGCGAAATGGCTTTCGCTCGATTATGCGGCCGTCGATGGCCTGGGCAGGGGCGACATCGCCGCGGGCGTCAACTGGAACGGCATATCGCTGCGCGAGCGGCTTGAGAACGACAAGATCGTCTATGGCTATCCCAAGGAAGGCTATCCGATCTGGATGGACAATGTCGCTGTCCTCAAGGACGCCAAGAATATCGACAACGCCAAGCTGTTCCAGAACTTCATCATGGATCCGCAGAATGCGGCGCTGATCTCAGCCTTTGCGCGTTATTCGAACGGCATCAAGGGCTCGGAAGCCTTCATGCCCGACGACATGAAGACCGCGCCGGAAGTGAACATCCCCGCTGAGTTCGCCACCAAGGGCCAGTTCATGCAGGCCTGCCCGCCGGATGTGCAGGCGCTCTACACGAAGATCTGGACCGACCTGCAGAAATGACCTGACCCGCGTTTTCCGCGCCGCTGCACGCGGCGCGGTCATCTCCCGTCCATGCCAAACGCGATGCGCAGATCGCAGGAGACTTCCCATGACCGATCTCGACCTTTGCTACATGCCGGCCGGCGAGGCGCTGCGGCTGTTCAAGGCGAAGAAGCTTTCGCCTGTCGAACTGATGCAGGCCACCATCCGCCGCGCAGAGGCAACCAAGGCGACGATCAACTGCTTCACCTTCACGCATTTCGACGAGGCGATGGACCTGGCTGGGAAGGCCGAGGCGAAATACGCCAGGGGCGCCCGGACCGGGGCGCTCGAGGGGTTGCCGATCGGCATCAAGGACGAGAGCTACATCAAGGGCAAGCCGACCTCGCATGGCTCGCTGCTGTCTGGGGATGCGATAGGCGGCCATACCTCGACGATGAACGAGCGCATCATCAAGGCCGGAGGCATTGTCCATGCCCGCACGGCGACGCCTGAATTCAGCTGCGCCGGCTACACCTGGTCGAAACGCTGGGGCGTGACGCGCAATCCGTGGAACCCGGATTTCACGCCCGGCGGTTCGTCCGGCGGTGCGGCGGCAACGCTGGCGTCCGGCACGTCGTCGATCGCCACCGGTTCCGACATTGCCGGGTCGATCCGCATTCCCGCGTCGGCCTGCGGTCTCGTCGGCTTCAAGCCGCCTTACGGGCGCAATCCGGACGAGCCGCCGTTCAACCTCGATTTTTATTGCCACACTGGACCGCTGGCGCGAAACGTCGGAGATGCGATCCTGCTGCAGAATGTGATGGCCGGACCAAGCCCGCTTGACATCGCTACGCTGCGCCCGAAACTGCGGCTGCCGCTCGACTACAAGCCGATCAAGGGCTGGAAGATTGCTTTCTCGATGGACCTTGGTTCTTTCGAAGTGGATCCCGATGTGCGCAAGAACACGCTTGCCGCCTGCGATGTGTTCCGCTCCCTTGGCGCCACGGTCGAGGAAGTCGATCTGGGCTGGGGCGACGAAGTGCTCAGGGCGGGCATGGCCTATCTGGAGCATCTGTTCGGCGCATCGCTGTCGCAGTTGCTCAAGAAGCACGGCAAGGACATGACGAGCTATGCCAGGCAGTTCGCCGAGGACGGGCAAAGGTCGAAGGCGACGGACTTTGTCGGAACCCTGGACGTGGCGGCCAGGATGTACCAGACGCTGGGGCCGTTGCTGGAGACCTATGATGTGCTGGTCTGCCCGACCAACGCGCTTCCCTCCGTGCCGGCGGAATTCGATCAGACCACGGGTACGGTCGAGATCAACGGCAAGCAGGTGAACCCGTCATTGGGATGGGTGATGACGACGCCGTTCAACATGATGAGCCGTTGTCCGGTTCTGTCCATCCCTTCGGGCCGGGCGGCAAGCGGCGTGCCGACAGGCATCCAGATCGTCGGCCGCACCTATTGCGATGCCGATGTTTTCCGCGCGGCCATGGCCTATGAGACGGCCAAGGGGCAGTGGTACACAAACGCCGAAACGCGTCCGTCGCTATAACAGGGCGCTGCGGCTTTTGCCGCGATGGTGGTTGATCCGCGGTCTCGGTTGTGGTGAGCCGACGCCGGACATCTCGAATAGACGGATCCGTGGCGGCGCCGGTGATCGCCGCCAGAAGGTCCGAAAGGAGCTGGACGAAGATGGCGCAACAAAAGGCCGCGGCGGCAAAACGCAAAGGCGCAATGGCGAAGAATGGAAGTGCGGCAAACGATGCCGCGCCGCCCAAGGACCGTCGGCGCGAACGCGGCGAAGCCAGCGTGCAGCGGATCATCGACGCCACCATCGAGCTCATCGCGGAGGAGGGGCTGGCAAGCGTCACCATGCAGCGCATCGCCGAACATGTCGGCTCGTCCAATGCCCTGGTCGTCTTCCATTTTCGCAGCAAGGAGAACCTGTTTCGCGCCGTCCTGCAGTATCTCAGCGATCGCTATGACGAGCTGTGGGTGACGTTGGTGCGGGCGCCCGGCCTGTCTCCGGTTGAGCGGGCCCTGGGCGCGGTCGATTGCGCGCAACGTTTCGCCCGCCAGCACCCGAAATGGGTTTCGGTCTTTGTCGTGTTCTCCAGCGACCGCAAGAGCATGCAGATCTACGACGAGATCGGCCTTCCGAGCGATCTCGCCTACACCGCCGAGGCGCGCGAGCTGCTGATCGAGATTTCGCGCAGCGGCGGTTATACCGGCGTCGACATCGACACGCTGTCGGAGAGCCTGAACTATCTGGTTCATGGCGCCTGGTATTGGGATCATCTCAATCCGTCCAGCCGTGACACCAACGTGCTGCGCAAGACCATGCTGCTCCTGCTGCATCAGGCGTTTCCGCGGCATTTCGAACTGATGCGCTAACCGCTTTCAGGGCTGCCGCAGATGGCAGCCTGCCTGCCGCTTCTGTTCCAGATACTCGTCGACAAGCTGGCGGTAGCGCACCTTGCCGAAGCTGGGGAAATGGCCGCCATGCACCACCGAGACATCGAGGTCGCGCATACACAGCAGCGTGGCGACATAGTCACCGACAACCGAGTGGTAGACGTCGTCGATCAGCGGGCCGTCATAGATGATGTCGCCGGATAACAGGATGCCCGTCCTGTTTTCGTAAAGCGCGATGCCGCCGGGTGAATGGCCGGGCGTGTGGATCACCTCGAAGGCCCGGTCGCCGAGATCGACGATATCGCCATGGTCGAGCAGACGGCCGGCGGGTGCGGGTAAAATGCCGTAGCGCGCCGTGTCCCAGCCTTGCGGCATGCGATCGAACATCTCGTCGGTCGCATAGGTGCCGGCTGCCGTCCATTCGTTGCGCGGATCGGCGAGGATGTCGGCCTCGGCGGCGTGTACGCAGCGGTCCGCAAATTCGTGATGGCAGCCGATATGGTCGAAATGCGTATGGCTGGCGACGCAAATCAGCTTGCGCTCGCTGACCAGCGGCACATGACGCCGAAGGCTGAAATGGCCGAGCCCAGTGTCGAAGAGGAGATCGCGGTCGCGGCCGCGCACATGCCACATGTTGCAGCGGAAGAACGGTTTTATCCATGGCTCGTGGATCAAGGTCACGCCATCGCTCATGCGGATGGTCTCGTACCAGTCTGGTGCCTCGATGACCGCGAGCGTGCCCATTTCAATCCGTCAGCAGAATGATCTGGTCGGTATCGCACGAAACGGCAACCGTGTCGCCCGGCCGGACGGTAGCTATCGCGGGCAGCCTGGCGATGAAGTGAAGCGACGGGTCTTCGACGGAGACGGCGAGCACGCGTTTGAAGCTGCCCTGGAAAACGATGTCGCTCACTCTGGCAGTACCGAGTTTGACGCTGCCTGCAGCCGTGCCGAGCACAAGATGCTCCGGTCGTATGGCCAGCACAACGCCAGAGCCCACCGGCAAGGCGCCGGGTACCGAGACCGGCCCGACCGGCGTCGCGACAGTGCCTGTCCGGTCCCCGGCCTCCGTGACCGTGCCGGCAAGGATCGTGCTTTCGCCCATGAAGGTCGCCGAAAAGCGTGTCGCCGGCCGTGCGTAGACGCGCTCGGGCGGGCCTTCGTCCTCGATGCGCCCGTCATTCATCACCACGCAATGGTCGGCCAGCGCCATCGCTTCTTCCTGGTCGTGGGTGACGTGGATGAAGGCGGTGCCGACGCGCTTCTGGATTGCTTTCAACTCGTCCTGCATCTGCCGGCGTAATTTGAGATCGAGCGCGCCGAGCGGCTCGTCGAGCAGAAGCACCGCCGGCTCGATCACCAGCGCCCGCGCCAGAGCCACGCGCTGCCGCTGGCCGCCGGAAAGCTGGTGCGGTTTCTTGTCGAAAGCAGCGGCGAGACCAACCAGGGCCAGCGCCGCGCGCGCCTTTGCCGCCCGCGTCGCGCCATCGACCCCCTGCATGCGCAGGCCGAAGCCGACATTGCTGCCAACGCTCATATGCGGGAACAGCGCATAGTCCTGGAACACCGTCGTCGTCGGGCGCTTGGCCGGCGGCACGGACGTGCAGTCCTCGCCACGGATGAACACCTTGCCTTCGCTGGGCGTGACGAAGCCGCCCAGAATGGACAGCAGCGTCGTCTTGCCGGAGCCCGAGGGCCCGAGCAGGATCGTGTAGCTGCCGGGCTCGATCTGCAGCGAAACGTCCTTCAGCACCGTATGCTGGCCGAAGCGATGCGAGACGGAGCGAATATCGACCAAAGGCGCAGTCATGCCTTTCTCCTGCGCAGCAATGTCAATTCGAACAGCACGACCAGCACGATGGAAACGGCGAAAACCAGCGAGCCGACGGCGTTGGTCTTCGGGTTGAGGCCGGAACGCAGCAGGTTCCAGATTTCGACCGGCAGCGTGGTGTCGAAGCGGGTGAGCAGGAAGGAGATCACGAACTCGTCCCAGGAGAAGGTCATCGACAGGAAGAAGCCGGCGAAGATGGCCGGCGCCATGACCGGCACGGTGATCAACAGCAGCACCTTCCATTCCGGCGCGCCGAGGTCGCGCGCGGCGCGTTCGATGTTGATCTGGTGGTCGCCCATCTGGCTGTAGATGATGGCAAAGCACAGCGGCAGGTTGATCACGACATGGCCGATCCCTGCCGCAAGCAGCGATTTCGGCAAGCCGGCCCAGTTGAACAGCACCAGCAGCCCCATGCCGATGATGAGATAGCTGACCGTCAGCGGCAGCGTGATCAGCCCGCGCAGCAGGCCGGAGCCCGGCAGGACGAAACGGGCAAAGCCCCAGGCGGATAGGAAACCGAGCGTGGCGGCGGCGAGCGACGAGATGGACGCCACCAGCAGCGAATTGACCAGCGCCGAGGTCAGCCTGACGTCGGAGAGCACCGCGTCGTACCAGCGCAGCGATGGGCCGGTGAAGGGCGGGATCGGAAACGACGTCGCCTGCAGTGAAAACAGCACCAGCACGATCACCGGCAGGAAGATGAAGCCGTAGATCAGGACGGCGTAGAGCCAGGAGGCGATGCGGACAATCCTGCGCATCTCAGGCCCGCTCGATCTTCAGCCAGCGGGCGCAGGCGAGGTAGGCAATGGTGACCACCGCCATCAGGATGATCGACAGCGCCGAGGCCAGCGGAAAGTCGCCGCGCCGGCCGATCTGCATCATCACCAGCTGCGGCATCAGCAGCTCGTTGTTGCCACCCAGGATCTGCGGCGTGATGTAGTCGCCGATGCACAGCACGAAGGTCAGGAAGGCGCCGACCATGATGCCGGGCAAGGTCAGCGGCAGCACGACATGCAGGAAGGTGCGCACCGGCCCGGCGCCGAGATCGGCGGCTGCCTTGCGGTAGCTCGGGCTGAGTTGCTTGAGATTGGCGAAGATCGTCAGCGTCAACAGCATGACGAAGAAATGCACGAAGCCGGTGACGGTGGCGAAACGAGTGTTGGCGAGTTGCAGCGGCTCGCTGAACAGGCCGGAGCCGGTGAGCGCCCGGTTGAGCACGCCATTCTGCGCCAGCACCAGCAGCCAGGAGTAGGAGCGCACGACATAGGAGGTCCAGAACGGCAGCACCGCCAGCATCAGCGCCAGCCGCTGCCAGCGTTCCGGCACCTGTTCGGCGAGAATCCAGGCAAAGGGATAGGCGAGCAGCACGGAGATCACGGTGACGATGGCGGTGACCTGCAGCGAGTTCACCATCGCCTGCCAGTAGGACGGATTGGTGAAGAACTGGCTGTAGTTGGACGCCGTGAAACCGCCGCCCTCATGCGCCGTCAGGCTGGAAAACCCCATGGCGATGAAGGGCAGCACGAAGAACAGCAGCGTCCAGCCGAGCGCCGGCGTGACCAGCGCCCAGGGCAGGGCCGCCCGGGGCAGGGGGTTATTTGCCGAGCTGCTCATGAGCGGTATCGGCTCATTTCGCCTGCAGCATTTCGGTCCACATGTCCTGCATCTTCTTGTCGAGATCGGCACTCGGCGCCGGATAGGCCTGGGCGCGGGCAAGGAAGCCCGGCTGTTCGTCGAAGCGCAGCACCTTCTTCTGGTCGTCGGTCAGCGCCGCCTTGGTGTTGGCCGGCATGCCCCAGTAGCAGGACGAGGTGGCAAGCCGCGCCTGGCCTTCCGGGCTCATAATGTACTGGATGAACTTCAGCGCCATGTCCTTGTTCTTGGAATCCTTGAACATGGCCAGCGACTGCGACCACAGCACCGCACCCTCCTTGGGGATGGAGAAGTCGAGCGCCGGGTTTTCCTTGGCCAGGCCCGCCGTCACCCATTCGCCGCCGCCGACCAGTATGTCGACCTCGCCGGTCGCCAGCGCCGTCTGGCTGGCGGTCACTTCGCCGACCAGTTTGGCATTGGCCTTCATCTTCAAGAGCTCTTCCTTGAGGGCAGGCAGGTCGGCTTCGGTGAGCTCGGCCGTCTTCTTGCCGATCGCGAGCGCGGCCATGCCGATGACCGGCAGGTAGTAGTCGTAGATGGCGACCTTGCCCTTGTACTTGTCGCCGGTGAGTGCTGCCATCGACTGCATGTCGGCGGGGTCAACCTTGGTCTTGTTGTAGCCGATCGTGTTGTAGCCGAACTTTTCGGTGATGCCGTAGCGCTTGCCGCCGACGACGGTGGAGCCGTCCATCTTCACCTGCGCAAACAGGTCGGCCAACGGCAGTTTGTCTTCCGGCAGCGGCTCGAACAGGCCCTTTTCGACACCGCGCGGCACGTCGATGCTGTCAATCACCATCACGTCCCAGTCACCCGGCTGCGACTGTTCGACGATGGCCAGCCCAGCGCCGGTGCCCTCGAACTCCTTGACGTTGACCTTGACGCCATTGGCCTCCTCGAACGGCTGCAGCAATGCCGGATCGGCATGATCGCACCAGATCAGCGCGTTGAGGTCGGCGGCTTGCGCGCCCGTCGAAAGCAGCAGTGCCGCGGCTGCGGTCGCCGCGCGCAAATGAGTTTTCAGGATGGAAAGAGGATTGCTGGCTGTGTGTGACATCGAGTGTTCTCCCTTGCCTTTGTGGCTTCTTGCAAAAAATTGAACCAATTCTAAAATTGAGTCAATTCTGTTTTTATGGCAAGAGGCTGACATGAGCGGATTGCGGGCAAGGCAAAAGGCAGACCGGCACCGACGCATCATCGAGGCGGCCGCGGAATTGTTTCGCGAGGCCGGCTACGAAGGCGCCAAGATCGAGGCGATCGCCGCCCAGGCCGCGGTCTCGGTCGGCACCATCTACAATTACTATGAAAACAAGGGCGACATCCTCGGCGCCATCGTCTCGCTGGAGGTCAACGAGGTGCTGAATGCCGGTCAGGGCGTCGTCGCCCGGCCGCCGGCCAATGTCGGGGATGCGCTGGACACGCTGATCGGCATCTATATCGAGCACTCGCTGCACTATCTCAGCAAGGAGATGTGGCGGCAGGCGATGGCGATCTCAACGCAACTGCCCGATAGCCCGTTCGGCCAAGCCTACACCGCGCTCGACCGCGCGCTAACGGAACAGATCCGCGCCCTGATCGTCCGCCTGCAAGCGCTCGGCCTTGTGCGGCAGGACATAGACGGGGCGGCGCTCGGCGAACTGATCTTCAACAATATGAACATGATGTTCATCGAATTCGTGAAGCGCGACGCGGCGAGGATTGCGGAATTGCGGGCGGCGGTACGGAGGCAGAACAGGATTCTGGTGGCGGCGATTGCGGTGTGAGTGGCAGGAAAGGGCAGGAGAAAGCGTTGCTTCCGCATAAGACCTGGTTTCAGATGCAGGTCGGCTCTTGAGTTGAATTTAAAACCTGATACAACTTATAGGAGCAAAAACGGGGGAGGGGTAAATGGGGGCGTTTTCCATCTGGCATTGGGCGATACTGCTGCTGTTGATCGGCGTGCCTGTTTTCTTTGCGGTTCGATCGGCCGCGAAGCCATCACAGAACCCTGAGGCTCTTGTGGGCTTCGGCGGCTGGCTGATGCTGCTGGCTATCGGTCAGACATTGTCACCGCTGCGCACACTCGCCGACTTCGCCAATTCGGCCGACGGCTACCAGCAACTCATGACCCTCCCGAACGGACCCCTGGCGGTGTATGGCGAGGTTGCCCTCAATCTGGCATTTCTGGCGCTTCAGCTGGTCGTGCTCGTTTCGATGTTGCGGCGAAGCCGCCGCTTTCCGCAATTGTTTCTGCTCCAGTGGCTGGCGATCCCTGTCGTTTTCATCCTGGACACGATCTGGGTTGCGTCAGCTCTGGGCGTTCCGGTGAGCCTGGTGCTCGCAGGCGACGCGCTGGTGGCCCCCATAGTCTCGTTTGTGCTGACAGGGCTCTGGGTCGCCTACGTCTACAAGTCCGTCAGGGTCCGGAACACGTTCACCGGGGTTGGGGCATCCACCCAGGTCGCGAGCGTGTCATAAAAGACAGCAAACTTGGAATATTTGGAGCATCACGGGCTCGGCGAACTGATGTTCAACAACATGAACATGATGTTCATCGAATCCGTGAAGCGCGAGGGGGAGAACCCGAACTGCGCGCGGTGATCGGCAGGCAGAACCGGATTCTTGTGGGGGTTGGGGTGACCTCGCGCACCACTATGTCGTCGTCGAACCTTGAGCGGCCAGATCCCGAGCCGGCCGACCGCAACCGTCCTCCGTGACGAGCTTTTGGGAGGTCTTTATTTCGGCCTCGTTTATACGTGTTGCCCGCGCTCTCGCCTGAAGATCAGCCAGGCGCGCCACAAGGGCTTGCAACGTCTCGACTTCAGGGCTCATCATTTTATTTGTCCGATTCAGGGGCGATTTGACGAGCTCAACCCGCCGCCATTCCTGCCGGCGGGCGTGTCCGGTTCGATGGTTCAGTCGTAGACTTTCACAATTTTGCGTGTGCTCGGGTCCACCAAAACCGTTCGGTTGTCGACCACAGTATAGCGGTATTTGACGTTGGGAACCTCGTGGAGTTCGACGGTGTCTGGCAGAGCCGTGCCGACATTCAACTCCACCCCTGGAAGCTTCACAGAAGCCAAGGGCTGCTTCTTCACATATTCGCGCACAACGGTGTCCTGTTCCGATGTGATAACCACATCCTGTGCCGCAACCGCGCCGACGCTGGCCAACAGCAAGAGCGCCGCAGCGGCGCTGCTTAGGTGCATCCTCATTGTTTTTCTCCTCTTGTAACCTGGCGGCAGCACGATCGGCTGCGCGCCAGCCACCGAACACGTCGCCAGGCCAAACGTTCCTCATACGGGCTTCTGTCTGAATCTGCGCAGGACCAAAGTCTGATTGGAAAACGCAATGGTCTTACCCGTTGGGAGTAGGCGGAACGGCTTAGGCCTAAAGGTTGTTGTCTCTCCAAATTCGGAGAGAAACAGTGGAAAAAAGTGTCGGCCAGGCGCGATGGTTGCTCGCACCGATTTTCGCAACAGCCATCACCTTCCTGGTGATGGGAATAGTCCTTCGCTGATATGGCGTGGATCGGCGCAGCTACGTCCCTTCCTGCGCTGATAGGGCCCGTGAGCCGCTTCGGCGGCTGCGGGTCCTGAATTTCACCATGCGCTGGGCCTGCTCATTCGGCAGCCTAGGCGCGTTCTTAGCTCATGCACCTTGGGAGGTTTATTATGGATCGGCGATCCTTCTTGACTGCAATGTTTGGTGTTGCCGGGGCAGCGGCCCTTGCAAGCACTGTCCGCCCAACTGACGCAATGGCGGGTGTTCCAGGAGCCGGACGCGGCATCCTCGATGAACTTGAGACGCCACAAACAGGAGCCTTTGACGAAGATGCACAGGCAGAAGTGCAGCAAGTCTACCATCGGGACTGGCACCACCGTCCCCACCGCCGCCGGCGGGGTTGGAGACGGGTCTGCCGCAGTTACTGGCGGCATGGCCGCCGTCGCGTCCGGTGCTACCGCCGACGCGGTCCTTCGGTCGTGCTTCGATTTTAGGTAGTTTTCCGCCTTGGCCCGTTCCGGCTCACGCGCCGAGAACGGGCCGGTTAGATTCCTTTGGTGAACGATAACAATGACATTGGCCCAGAGATCGAATGAGAGTGGCAGCGCAAACCAACCGGGAAATGACAATGATGATCATGCGCCCGGGTTTGTGGACGCCGTCTGTTTGCCGGACGAGGAAAACATTGCCGACCTTGTCAGGCGAACAGAGCGCATGGCCATTTTGGTGGTTCTTGGAATGGGCGGCTGGTTGATGTTAGTCCCGGCGATCTACCTTGTACTGATCCACGGGATATGAACGACGATTGTTTCGGTGTCGCGGTAGCTGACTGCAGCAGTACAATGTTCCCGCCATTTCAGCATAAGCTTACGGAATATCCCGGCGCGTCCAAAGTTGGATCGCAGGCATCGCATCACGGCTTCCGCAGCCCGTTTCGTGTCACCGGCAATGTGGGCGGGACGGGCTGTTTTGCTGGCGCCGGACGCAGTTGTCTGGAAGCACTCTATTGTAGTGGTCTACGTCCGGCATTCTTAGAGGGCGCTATAATCCAAATAGCCGAACGTAATCGGCTTCTGGCTTGCCGTAGGTGCCATTTGCGCGGCCCGCAAGGCCGCCACGCCTGATATGCACTTCGCCACGTCGAGAATAGATGAGACCACGTCCTTCCAGCACTTGCAGCCCAACTGTAACCCCTGGCTTGCTCCAAGCATGACGGCGAGAAACTCATGGGTGACCGCAAGGCGTTCGCCGTGGACCCGATCGTCACACATTAGAAGCCATCGCGCCAAACGCTGCCCCATAACGGGTCAATAAGTTTGGCATCTAAATTGCTCTGACAGGTATGGGGTGGGCGAGAGCCCGTCGCTTCGCAAATGGAGCGGCGGGTCTACTCTACCAGCGACTGTCGAATGGCCACGGCAGCAGAATGTACCCGCTTTCAGCAGAAGCTGACGGAACAACCGTGCGCACACAAAGTTGGATTGCAGGAAGCACCGCATGCCGGCTTCCGCAGCCCGTTTCGTGTCACCGGCAATGTGGGCGGGACGGGCTGTTTTGCGTTGGTGACTACTTGTGGGTGATCCAATCCAACAGGCCAACGTCGATCTGCTCGCACCCGACATATTCGCGGACCAAGCTCTCAGCCAAATCGCGCCATTGACATTCAGGCACGCTCATATCCCTGACCAGGGCTCGAAATGCAGAGCGAAGAATATCAGCATCGAAGGCGGAGACGGAAGCAGGAGTCGGGCCCGGATCTTCCCACCCCTGGGCCATTTCATCGCGGTGACGTTGGCGAAGGCGCGTGAGCAGTTCGCGTGATGCCTCGATTGCGCGTCGGGAGTGATCCATATCCCGGCGAAATGAGGCAGTTCCGGCCAGGGAATGGTGCCGCAACCGAAAGCTGGTTTCGATAGCCGCGCGTGCGACTTCCATATGCGTTTCAACCATCGCGGCCTCCCTTGCTGCGAAGGGATTTATTTACTCTCTTCTCACGCGTGACCCAAGAAGGATTCAACGTACGGTTTGATACGCAAGGGCCGCGCGCAGATGGGCGCGGATCGCGGCGGCGTCTCTAACGAGCATTCGGGCGTGAGTAAGCTGTTCAAACAAGACGTGCATTCGCGCTCGCTCATGGAATCCGCTGTTACCAAGCTCAACGGGATATTACGGGCGTGAAGCCGGTAACTGCCGAGGTCACCCGTTGGAAGTTGATGGGCCTGGGGGCCTTGGGCGTCACTGGCATGGCTGCGGCGGCGCCGGCCTCGCTTGTCACAGCCTATTGGGCGGATATGTGGCGCGTGCTGCGGGGCGGGTGTTTGATATCACGCGGCAGGGGCCAATGCCTCATCTATTTACCGTGCGGCTCCAACCTTTGGCGGTCGGCCTCAGCGGCATGCCAATCTCGGTCAATCGAACCTTCTGCTGCCTTGTGGAAATATTGAGAACACACGAGCCAGCCTTTAAGGGGTCGAAGCAACAATATGCATGCCCCGATGGTCAGGGGCAGGCTTGTGAGAATGTGTATCCAGAAAGGTGGCTCGAACCGCAACTGAAGCCAAAGAGCAAAGGCAAGGGCCGGGAATGCAATTATCGACATTGAGAAAAATGCAGGCCCATCAGCCGGGTCGGCAAAGGAAAAATCGAGCCCACAGACATCACAACGTGGAGCAAGCTTCAGGTAACCTGCGAACAGGTGTCCCTGCTGACACCGTGGGCACTGGCCCTTGAAACCGGTCAGGATCGGGTTTGTGGTTTCGTTGTAGTCAGTCATGACCGGCAACGCGGCAGACTCGGCATAGTTCCGGTCCGCTGTGGATGGGCGCCCTTAGCGCGATGTCATCCAGGACAGGAGGCGGGAGCTCGACGAACTGCCAATGCGGGTTGGAAAAAGCGGCAGCTTGCCCGCTGCCGGTCGAGGCACCCAAGCCCCGGCCGGTCCGCCTCTGCCCGGAAGTGGGGGCGGCCCCACTGAAACTCCGATTTTTGGTCAAGGGAACCTGGTTCTGAAAATGAAGTCTGGTTGTTAGCTTGGCTTAGCCCCCCGGCCAAGTGGTCTTGAGGCAGGGCCCGTCATTGCTGATCAGTGACGGGCCTTCGCGTTGACGCTGCTACGCCAACCCTCTGCCAATGACGCAACCGCCAAGGCCTTGTTTGGGTCCGACTAAAGCCCGATGCCGAGGCGCAAAGGTCTGACCCCTGAAACAACACAGCCTTTTCGACATTTGGAACGTGGCCGTCGATCATCGTCCCTTCATCGCCGGTTCGTTGATTACCCGCCACGGCTCGCTTGGCGTGGCGGGTAATCATTCACGGAGAGCGCATGCAGCTTGGCCAGATCATTGCGAACGCATTTGCAGCGGGGTTGGTCGCCGTCCTGATAGCAGTCGCGTTCCTGATCTTCGGAAAGCCGCTCTGGCCTGAACGAAACGTCCGGATGGTAATCATCCCGCCCGTCCATCGAATGACGACCACCGCCATTCACAATACGAGACCCGACCTGCCAACCAAGTTTGATTTGAACATTGTGCGGCCGAGACCGCTTACCAATGAAGGGACATGAGGGCTGCCCGATGATTTAGGGGTTCTTAGCGGCAGCGCGCCCCGCGCTGCTGATCGAAGAAAAGCAACCTTGGTCGGACCCGCATCGGTACTCACCCAAGCGGTCCGGGCCTACTTGATGGAACATCAGGTAATGCTAATGGTTATGGCTTGGCAGGGACCGCCCTCCCGGCACGTCCTCCTTGGACACGCCCGCTGCTGCCGTGAATGGGGCAGCGGGTGGCAGTTCAGAACCGATCCTCAACCACCTCGCTGAACGGCATCACGAGCACCGTTCTGCCGCTCTCGTCCGTGACTTCGAAGCTGCAGTCGAACCAACTGCGCATCGTGTCCATGCGAGTGTTGAAAACGAGATCACGCGCGTTCGCCAATGCATGGCCGTGCACGGCGCTGTCATCGGCCAGTTCGTCGCCCTCGTGGTCGGGGATTAGCCTTCCCCGGCAGCGCACGTTCATGAAGTAGCGCAAGTGCCCCTCTCATTGCTCTCGCTTGATGGGGAACTGGAACACGTTCGAGTATTCCCTCTCGGCATAACCATAGGCCTGTCCTGCGATCGATTCCAGCTTGGCGCGATCCTTCAGCAGGATCTGACCACGCGTGTTCTTGATCGCACCGACGCCCTCCAGCATCTGCACCGCAAGGGTCACACCGGGGCGACGCGCGCCCAGCATGATGCTCATGAACTCATGCGTTACAGGCATGTCGTCCTGTTCCAGCCGATCATGGGTCATAAGCAGCCAGCGCGCCAGCCGCTCCTCGATGGAGTAGCCAGCATTGGCATACGCGGTCTGACTGACTTGCACGATGAAGGTATGCACGAAGCGAAGAAGAAGCTCGCGCAGCGTGGCGCTGTGGTCCATCGCCGCCTGAAGCTCGACCGCCCCGATACGGAATGCTTCACCCGCAGCCTGAACCATGCAGGTGTGAGGCGTGCGGTCGACGCCGAGCACGACAGAAATTCCCGCGAGGCCCTCTGATCCGACCATGCCTACCTCAAACCGTCCTTCCTCGGTGTCGGCGACAATCGAGGCAATCCCTCGTTCCGGGAAGGTTACATGCGTGATCTGCTGCTCCGCTTTGAACAAGTGTTCGCGGGCCCCCAACGTGACCGGTTCGAGATGCGGCGCGATGAGCGCGAAGTCATCTGGCGACAAAGACGTCAGTAGCCGATTACGGATGTGTGGTTGATGAAGCTGAGCCACGCTCTCGCCTCCCAGTTTGGGGCAAGAGCACCGCACCTCAGCTATCTCTCAGTCGCCTGCGCCCAAAAAGTTAGCAGGCGATGGAGATTTATCCTCCTGAAATCGATCAAAGGCTACATTTAAACGTCTAACCAGCCGTTGGGTACGATTCGTACAATGGCTCCGCTGCTATGTTGCGGGCGGGAAGAGACACGGCGCGCTGGCCTCTTCAAACCGTAAGAACTTTTTGTCGTCGGGTGAAGAACGCACATGAAACCGGATTGCGGCGGCGTCTCTGACTTCCATGCGAACATGAGCAATATCGTCGAGCAGCGCACGCATTCGGGCCCGCTCATGCGCAAGGCTGGCGCGCAGGGCACGTGCTAGCTCCAGGTCATTCAGCACGGTGTCAATGGCGTTCATAGGCGGGTCAAAAGCGAGGCGTAGGTTGGTTTCATACCAAGCCATATCACATCCAAGTTACCCTTTAGATGGAACTAAAGTTCTGTCCCGCCGTTGCTTTGGCCGATGTAGGGGGCCTCATGAGCGACATTGCTATTCTGGTCGTCGAAGACGAACCCCTGATCCTGCTCGACCTTGAAACAGCTTTGCAGGAAGCTGGCTTTCTCGTCGTAGGAGTGCCGAATGCCGAAGCCGCCGTGGAGGCGTTTGATGAGGATCCAAGCAAGTTCGCCGGCCTCCTTACGGACATTCGCCTCGGCTCAGGAGAATCTGGGTGGGAAATAGCCAGGCATGTAAGGCGAGGCAACTCAAGCCTACCTGTGGTCTACATCAGCGGCAATAGTGCGGATTTGTGGGGGTCTGAAGGCGTCCCAGACAGCGTGATGATCGTCAAGCCATTCTTCCTCCCCCAGATTATTACGGCGCTGTCGACACTGCTCAATCAGCAACACCCAACAGCAGCGAACGGAGGCGAACCCTCTCATTAGAGCAAGTCGGCGTATTGGAAGGCGAATACTGCTTCAGTGGGCGGATCACTATGTGCACCTACTTCGAAAGCCCCATAGCCCACCCCAGAGACAAGGCTAACGCGAACCCAATACAAACAGCCGCCAAGATCCACATTGTTGCTATCTCCGCTCGTTATGCGGGTAACAATGCAGAAAGCGATCAATGGTTGCACGCGGCCGCGCGGCGCTGCCATTCGCACTGTGCTGGTGCCCCCGGACGGAATCGAACCGCCGACCTTCGGTTTACAAAACCGCTGCTCTACCAGCTGAGCTACAAGGGCACGGCGCTCCGGTTAGCATATTTGTTGCGCCAGTAAAGACAAAACTCCGTTTTTTCCTGGCATGCCGCGTGGCCCGTCGGCGAGGGCATCCTGAAAAGCCCTAGATTGCTTCCTACATCTGGGGAAGGTGCAATCGCTTTGCGCAGAGGTGTCGCATGATCAGATTAGTCATCATTCTCCCGATCATCTTCGTGGCCTGGATGCTGCTGGTGAAGATCATCAGCGATGTGAAGAAGGCCAATGTCGACTGGACCGGCGTCACCACCATCATCGGCTTCATCGCGATGGCCTTCTGGCTGCGCCATGTCACGGGGATGGGGTGAGGAAATAGGGGAATAGGGGAATAGGGGAATAGGGGAATAGGGGAATAGGGGAATAGGGGGCGACGGTTCATTGGTGTCCTTGCCGTCGTTGCTCGTTTGCGCCAATGGCGCTCCACAAAAAATCTCCAAGCCTTTCGAACCTTTTGCCGCGCCGCGCCGACTGATGGTTAGAGGCGAATGGGTCGCCTCGATCAAAAGATCCAGGAGATCATCATGTTCAAGCGCACTGTTACCTCAGGCCTCGTCGCCATCTTCGTCGCCACCGGCGCGCTCGCCGGCACTGTCGGCACGTCGTCAGCCCACGGCATGCACGGCCATCACCACAACTACAACCATCACAAGAAGCACTTCAAGAAGTACTGGTGGAAGCACTACAACCATCACCACAACCATCACCACAGGCATGGCAGGGTGATCATTTTCCTTTGATGGAGGGACCCATTCTTCCAAAAGGGCGGCTTCGGCCGTAATGCAGTTCACTTAGGCACCTTCAGTGTTCTGACAGGATATTTGGCTGGTAGCTTTTTGACGACACGGGGGCATGATCGCCCCCGTGTTTT
>NZ_JAMYSF010000050.1:0-21307 GCF_040321775.1 Mesorhizobium sp. M0243
GGCGGTTTTTCTTTAAAACATTCCGGGGGCCCCCCCCGCCCCCCTCCCCCCACAAAACCCCCCCACACAACTCCCCCCCCCCCCCCCCGGGGGTTGGGGGGCCGGCCCCCGGACCACGCGCTGCCGCGTTTGATGTCGGACGATGCGGACAGCGCAACCGAAAGGGGGCCGAATGAACTGGCTTGAAAACTTGCGGCGCAGTTTCCTTGACTGGCAAGCCATGGCGGACGTGCTGCCAAGCATGATCACCATCGGATTGAAGAACACCTTGATCCTCGCGGCCGCATCCACGGTGCTGGGTGTCGTGCTCGGCATGATCCTGGCAGTCATGGGCATCTCGCAATCGCGCTGGCTGCGCATTCCGGCCCGGGTCTACACGGACATTTTCCGTGGCCTTCCGGCGATCGTCACGATCCTTCTGATCGGCCAGGGCTTTGCGCGCATCGGCCGTGAAATCTTTGGGCCTTCGCCCTTTCCGCTCGGCATTCTGGCCCTCAGCCTGATCGCCGGCGCCTATATCGGCGAAATCTTCCGCTCGGGCATCCAGAGCGTCGAGCGCGGGCAAATGGAAGCCTGCCGGGCGCTCAGCATGAGCTACGGGCAGGGCATGCGCCTGATCGTCATCCCGCAGGGCATCCGCCGCGTCCTGCCGGCGCTGGTCAACCAGTTCATCGGCAACGTCAAGGATTCGAGCCTCGTCTACTTCCTCGGTCTGCTCGCATCGGAGCGCGAGATTTTCCGCGTCGGTCAGGACCAGGCGGTGGTCACCGGAAACCTGTCGCCATTGCTGCTGGCCGGCGTGTTCTATCTCGTGATCACCGTGCCGTTGACCCACGTGGTTAATTACATCGACAACTCGCTGCGGGTCGGAAAGCAAAAGGCAGGCCTCGTCACCAGCGGCCTTGCCGAGGTGAGCGAACTGGAGAGCGCCGTCGGCAGCCCGCTCTCCGAGGCCAGCCCTGAAGACAGCTCGGCGCTTTCACGCTTCAAGGGTGGTAGTCTCGCCGTCACCAATCTCGACATGGCCTATGGCGATCTCGATGTCCTGAAGGGCGTCAGCCTGACGGTCAAGCCGGGCACGGTCACCTGCGTCATCGGTCCGTCAGGGTCGGGCAAGTCGACCTTGCTGCGCTGCCTTAACCGCTTGGTCGAGCCCAAGGGCGGTGACGTGCTGCTCGATGGCGCGAGCATCCTGGCGATGAAGCCCGAAAAGCTGCGCCGGCGTGTCGGCATGGTGTTCCAGCAGTTCAACCTGTTTCCCGACCACACAGCCCTGGAAAACGTCATGCTGTCGCTGACCAAGGTCAAGGGCCTTCCGGTGCGGGAAGCCGAGCGCATCGCCGAGGCGCGCCTCGCCGATGTTGGCCTTGCCGCACGCAAACACCATCGTCCCGGCAGTCTTTCCGGTGGCCAGCAGCAGCGGGTGGCAATCGCCCGTGCACTGGCAATGGACCCTGAGGTGATCCTGTTCGACGAGGTGACGAGCGCTCTCGATCCGGAACTGGTGAAGGGCGTTCTCAACCTGATGGCTGACCTCGGCCGACGTGGCATGACAATGGTCGTGGTGACCCATGAAATGGGTTTTGCCCGCAAGGTCGCCGATCAGGTCATCTTCATGGATGAGGGCCGTGTCATCGAGGCCGGCACGCCCGCTGCGATCTTCGACACTCCCAAAAGCGCGCGCTTGAAGCACTTCCTCGCCGAAGTGCTGTGATCCGCATCGCCATCTGGCCGATATGCGTGGAACGCCTTCGGTCGCTCAATCCACTCTCTACACAGTGAAAGAACATCTCATGGTTACATCGCATCCGGTCTCGAAGGTCGTCGTTGTCGGAGGCGGCATTTTCGGTGTCTCCACAGCCGTTCATCTCGCGCGGCTTGGCATCGAAACGATCCTCGTCAACGATGGACCGCTTGCCAAGGGGGCGTCGGGCCGCTCGCTCTCCTGGCTCAATTCAGCGCGCAAGCGGTCGGCTGAGTATCATCGCTTGCGCATGATCGGTATCGACCGCTACCGGACGTTGTCGGCGAGATATCCGGATGCTGCGTGGCTGCGTTTCGATGGCGGCCTGACATGGGATGCGGACGACGCCTCGAACCAGATTGCTGATGTCTTCGCCCATGAAAAGGATCTCGGCTATGACGCACAGCACCTGACCGCGGCCGCCATAGCGGCGGTCACACCAGGCGTTGCCGCAGGCGCCGTCACGCCGCAGGGAGCCATTTTCAACCCAGGGGAAGGCTGGGTCGACCTGCCATCGCTGATCGATGCATTAATTGCGGAGTTCGTGGAGCGCGGCGGGCGACTGGTCACCGATGCCGGCAGGGCCACGGTCACGGTTGTCGATGGTCGTGCCACTGGCGCCACCACGACCAGCGGCATCGACTTTCCTGCCGATGCAGTCCTCCTGGCGACCGGCAGTGATGTGCCGCGAATGGTTGCGGCCACAGGCCACCATATCGAGGATGGGACGCCGATCGCGCTGCTGGTCAGGACCAAGCCGGTCGATTTGGCTCTTCGGGCCGTGCTCAACACGCCGCGCGTCGCCATCCGCCCGACGCCGGACGGAGCCCTCGCGCTCGATTCCGCCTGGTCGGAAGAAGAGGTAATCATCAATGCAGACGGCACCTATGGGGTGAAGGGCTCGACGATTGATGGACTTCTTGAACAAGCCGCGAAGGTCCTCGAGGGACATCCAAAGCTGGAATTGGAGAGTTATGGTGTCGGCCCCAAGCCGATTCCGGGCGACGGCGAGCCGGTCTTCGGCTTGTTGAAAGATATCCAGGGATACTACGTCGCCTTCAGCCACAGCGGCGCGACGCTTGGCCTGATCGCCGGTGAACTCATTGCCGACGAGATCGCCACCGGAAGAGAGCACCCGCTGCTTGCCAAGTTCCGCCCAAGCCGCTTTGCTTAGGCTTTCGGAATTGTTTCGTGTGGCCATCAGCGACATTTCTGCGGTCTGCCCTTTGAAAATCGGCGACCCGCTTGCCATATTAGCCCGATTGGGGCATAAGAGCGCCATAGCCGGGACGGAACGACTGGATGGTTCCGAGGCGGTGTTTGGTCATAAAGCGGAGACTTGCCACTTGCGTGGATCAAGAATCGGTTTTATGTAGACGAAACAGACGCGCGACGCGTGGAGCTGGGAAACCGGCTTTACGCGTCTGATTTGCATGGGCGAAATGATTGCGCTGATTCGGCGCGAAATTCGCTCAGGCGGTACGTCCCGGCCAGCGGGATCATCCAGGAGACCCGGCCAACGGGTCTTGAAGACAGAGCGGCATATGGCTTCGAAAACCACAAATCCTTTCGTCTTTCTCCAGCAGGTCCGCGCGGAGACCGCCAAGGTGACTTGGCCGTCGCGGCGCGAAACGATGATCTCGACGGTGATGGTTCTGGCCTTCGCAGTGATCGCGATGATCTTTTTCTTCACCGCCGATCAGCTCATGGGCCTTGCGGTCGAACAGATTCTGGGCATCGGACGCTAAGTCCGGCGATTACGGAGAAGTCTTGAAATGACCGCGCGCTGGTACATCGTCCACGCCTATTCGAACTTTGAAAAGAAGGTCGCCGAGGATATCGAGAACAAGGCCAAGCAGAAGGGCCTGTCCGCCGACATCCACCAGATCGTGGTTCCGACCGAGAAGGTCGTCGAAGTTCGCCGCGGCCGCAAGGTCGATGCCGAGCGCAAGTTCTTCCCGGGCTATGTGCTGCTGAAGGCGAATTTGACCGACGCTGTGTTCTCGCTGGTCAAGAACACACCGAAGGTCACCGGCTTCCTGGGTGACTCCAAGCCGGTGCCGATCACCGAGGCGGAAGCGCAGCGCATCCTGAACCAGGTGCAGGAAGGCGTCGAGCGGCCCAAGCCCTCGGTCACGTTCGAGATCGGCGAAGCGATCCGCGTTTCGGATGGTCCCTTCGCGTCGTTCAACGGTTTCGTCCAGGAAGTGGACGAGGAGCGGGCGCGGCTCAAGGTGGAAGTTTCGATCTTCGGGCGCGCCGTGCCGGTCGATCTGGAATTCGGACAGGTCGAAAAGGGCTGATCCGAAATCCCTGACGCCGGTTTGGCGATCAGGGGAGGCGGCGCGGAAGCGCGGCCTGAGAACGGTGGGAGACGAATGCGGCTTTAGCCGGCCGCATGGATCGCACCACCAGACTGCAACCGCCGGCATGACCGGCATAGACAAAGGCAGGAAAAGAGATGGCTAAGAAAATTGCAGGCCAGCTCAAGCTCCAGGTGAAAGCGGGATCGGCTACGCCGTCTCCCCCGATCGGCCCGGCGCTTGGTCAGCGTGGCATCAACATCATGGAGTTCTGCAAGGCGTTCAACGCGCAGACCCAGGAAATGGAAAAGGGATCGCCGGTTCCGGTCGTCATCACCTACTATCAGGACAAGTCCTTCACCTTCGTCATGAAGACGGCGCCGGTGAGCTACTTCCTGAAGAAGGCAGCGAACCTGACGTCCGGTTCCAAGGAGCCGGGCAAGGTCAAGGCCGGTACGGTTTCGCGTGACAAGGTCCGCGAGATTGCCACCGCGAAGATGAAAGACCTGAACGCAAACGACGTCGAAGCGGCCATGCGCATGGTCGAGGGCTCCGCCCGCTCGATGGGTCTGGAAGTGGTGGGCTAAGATCATGGCAAAGATTGCAAAGCGTGTATCGAAGACCCGCGAAGGCATCGATCCCAACAAGGCTTATGCCCTGGGTGATGCGCTGAAGCTGCTCAAGGACCGTTCCTCGGTGAAGTTCGATGAGACCATCGAAGTCGCCATGAATCTCGGCGTCGACCCGCGCCATGCCGACCAGATGGTCCGCGGCGTGGTCAACCTGCCGAACGGCACCGGCCGATCGGTGCGTGTCGCCGTGTTCGCCCGTGGCGACAAGGCCGACGAAGCGCGCGCCGCCGGCGCCGACATCGTTGGTGCCGAGGATCTGGTCGACATCGTCCAGAAGGGCACGATCGATTTCGATCGCTGCATCGCCACGCCGGACATGATGCCGCTGGTCGGTCGTCTGGGCAAAGTGCTCGGCCCGCGCGGAATGATGCCGAACCCGAAGGTCGGCACCGTCACCACCGACGTTGCCGCCGCCGTCAAGGCATCCAAGGGCGGCGCCGTCGAGTTCCGTGTCGAGAAGGCTGGCATCGTCCATGCCGGCGTCGGCAAGGTCTCGTTCGACGTCAAGGCGCTGGAAGAGAACATCCGCGCCTTCGCCGATGCGGTGACCAAGGCAAAGCCGACTGGCGCCAAGGGCAACTACGTCAAGAAGGTGTCGGTCACCTCGACGATGGGCCCGGGCCTCAAGCTCGACGTCGCGACGCTCAACGCGTCCTGATACGAACATTTGGATCGGCCGCTAAGCGGCTGATCCGCAAGTGAATTCCGGGCCTCCGACCTAGTTGGTGGCCCGGTGCCGGAAGTCGAAAGGCTTCCGGACATCCTGTCCGAGATTGCAGGCGGCCCAGAAGCCTTAATTCGATTTGGGCCTGCATGAGACGGGTGAAGACCGGACAACGGAGCGATTGCTCCAATGAAAGGTTCGAACCGTGTTTGCCTTTTGTCTGCGCATCGCCGGCTTGACTGTCGATGTGGCGAAAGGGGGCAGGATCCTCGAGCGTCGTTCGGGAGATCCGTTACTGGATGGCCCGGCCGACAAAAGGCAACCCGACGCCTGTCCTCGTCAATGGGATGTTCCCGTTAACAGGATTGGGGTCAACTGGAGATAGGCAGTGGACAGAGCGGAAAAACGCGAACTCGTCACGGGCCTGAACGGTGCGTTCTCGAACGCAGGTTCAGTGGTCGTGGCCCACTACGCCGGTATCACCGTCGCGCAAATGAACGACCTTCGGTCGAAAATGCGCGCCGCCGGTGGCACCGTCAAAGTCGCGAAGAACCGTCTCGCCAAAATCGCTCTTCAGGGCACGGACTCCGCATCGATCATCGAGCTGTTCAAGGGACAGACGCTGATTGCTTATTCGGAGGATCCGATTGCGGCGCCGAAGGTCGCGTCCGATTTCGCCAAGGGAAATGACAAGCTCGTCATTCTCGGTGGCGCAATGGGCACCACCTCGCTCAATGCCGACGGTGTGAAGGCACTCGCCACACTTCCGTCGCTCGATGAGCTGCGCGCCAGGCTGGTTGGCATGATCGCCACGCCGGCAACCCGGATCGCCCAGATCGTCAATGCGCCAGCGGCTTCGGTCGCGCGCGTCATCGGCGCTTACGCCCGGAAGGACGAGGCGGCATGAGGCCGTTCCTCGCTATCACAAACACACGTTCGAACCTTATGAAGGAACACAACAATGGCTGATCTCGCAAAGATCGTAGACGACCTTTCGAAGCTGACCGTCCTCGAGGCGGCTGAGCTGTCGAAGCTTCTGGAAGAAAAGTGGGGCGTTTCCGCCGCTGCTCCGGTGGCTGTTGCCGCCGCTGGCGGTGGTGCGGCCGCTGCTGCTCCGGTCGAGGAAAAGACGGAATTCGACGTCGTCCTCACCGAGGCAGGCGCTCAGAAGATCAACGTCATCAAGGAAGTCCGCGCCATCACCGGTCTTGGCCTCAAGGAAGCCAAGGACCTGGTCGAAGCGGCTCCGAAGCCGGTCAAGGAAGCCGTTTCCAAGGCCGACGCTGACAAGTTCAAGGCCCAGCTGGAAGCAGCCGGCGCCAAGGTCGAACTGAAGTAAGCGTAAAAGCGGCGGGCGGCCTCGCGCCGTCCGCCACTCCCTTCGCCCGAAGGGAGTGCGCGTAACGCGAGATCTACGAGAACCTCTTTCCTGAGGGCCGAAAACCGGCCTTCAGGAAACGGGTTTTCTCCCGTTCTAGCCGGCCGCCGACAGGCGCCGGGAAAACAGACAGAGGGTTGCCGCCAAGGTGGCCCAGCATGCAAGGCGAGCCGCGGCGAGGCTCGTCCCGAGTTTAGAGCTAAGGAGCGACGATGGCCCAGACCCAGACTTTCAATGGCCGCAGACGCGTACGCAAGTTCTTCGGAAAGATTCCGGAAGTTGCGGAGATGCCGAACCTGATCGAGGTTCAGAAGGCATCCTATGACCAGTTCCTGATGGTGGCGGAGCCCAAGGGTGGGCGTCCGGACGAGGGACTGCAGGCTGTTTTCAAGTCGGTCTTCCCGATCTCCGATTTTTCCGGCTCCTCGATGCTGGAGTTCGTGAAGTATGAGTTCGAAGGACCGAAATTCGACGTTGACGAATGCCGTCAGCGCGACCTGACCTATGCCGCGCCGCTCAAGGTGACGCTGCGCCTCATCGTGTTCGATATCGACGAGGATACCGGCGCCAAGTCCATCAAGGACATCAAGGAGCAGGACGTCTACATGGGCGACATGCCGCTCATGACGCTGAATGGCACCTTCATCGTCAACGGCACCGAGCGCGTCATCGTCTCGCAGATGCACCGCTCGCCGGGCGTCTTCTTCGACCATGACAAGGGCAAGTCGCACTCGTCGGGCAAGCTTCTGTTTGCCGCGCGCGTCATCCCCTATCGCGGTTCGTGGCTCGATATCGAGTTCGATTCCAAGGACGTCGTGCACGCCCGCATCGATCGCCGCCGCAAGATTCCGGTGACGTCGCTGCTGATGGCGCTCGGCATGGACGGCGAAGAGATCCTGTCGACCTTCTACAACAAGATCACCTACAAGCGCGCCGGCGACCATTGGCGCATTCCGTTCAACGTGGAGCGTTTCCGCGGCCTCAAGGCCGTCGGCGACCTGGTCGATGCCGATACCGGCGAAGTCGTCGTCGAAGCCGGCAAGAAGATCACGGCACGTCAGGCTCGGGCGCTTGGCGAAAAGGGTCTGAAGGCGATCAAGGCGACCGACGAGGATCTGCTCGGCAACTACCTGGCCGAGGACATCGTCAACTACGCCACCGGCGAGATATTCCTCGAAGCCGGGGACGAGATCGACGAGAAGACGCTGAAGGTTCTGCTCGGCACCGGCGAAGACGAGATCAAGGTTCTCGACATCGACCACGTCAATGTCGGCGCCTATATCCGCAACACGCTCAACGTCGACAAGAACGAGAGCCGCCAGGACGCGCTGTTCGACATCTATCGTGTCATGCGCCCCGGCGAGCCGCCGACGCTCGAAACCGCCGAAGCCATGTTCAACTCGCTGTTCTTCGACAGTGAGCGCTACGATCTGTCAGCCGTCGGCCGCGTCAAGATGAACATGCGCCTCGAGCTCAAGGCTGAGGACACCGTGCGCGTGCTGCGCAAGGACGACATCCTGGCCGTGGTCAGGACGCTGGTTGAACTGCGCGATGGCAAGGGCGAGATCGACGACATCGACAATCTCGGCAACCGCCGCGTGCGTTCGGTCGGCGAGCTGATGGAAAACCAGTACCGCGTCGGCCTGCTGCGCATGGAGCGCGCGATCAAGGAGCGTATGTCCTCGATCGAGATCGACACGGTCATGCCGCAGGACCTGATCAACGCCAAGCCGGCGGCTGCCGCCGTGCGCGAGTTCTTCGGTTCCTCGCAGCTGTCGCAGTTCATGGACCAGACCAACCCGCTGTCGGAGATCACCCACAAGCGCCGCCTCTCGGCGCTTGGACCGGGCGGTCTGACCCGCGAGCGCGCCGGCTTCGAAGTGCGCGACGTGCACCCGACGCATTACGGCCGCATCTGCCCGATCGAGACGCCGGAAGGCCCGAATATCGGTCTGATCAACTCGCTGGCCACCTTCGCACGCGTCAACAAGTACGGCTTCATCGAGAGCCCGTACCGCAAGATCGTCGACGGCAAGCTGACCAATGACGTCGTCTATCTCTCGGCGATGGAAGAGGCCAAGCACCATGTCGCGCAGGCCAACGCCGAGCTCGACAAGAACGGTGGTTTCGTCGACGAATTCGTCATTTGCCGCAGTGCCGGCGAAGTGATGATGGCGCCGCGCGAAAACGTCGATCTGATGGACGTGTCGCCCAAGCAGATGGTGTCGGTGGCCGCGGCCCTGATCCCGTTCCTGGAAAACGACGACGCCAACCGCGCTCTGATGGGCTCGAACATGCAGCGTCAGGCCGTGCCGCTGGTGCGCGCCGAGGCGCCGTTCGTCGGCACCGGCATGGAGCCGATCGTTGCCCGTGACTCGGGCGCTGCCATCGGCGCCCGCCGCGGCGGCATCGTCGACCAGGTGGATGCGACGCGTATCGTTATCCGCGCTACCGAAGATCTCGATCCGGGCAAGTCCGGCGTCGACATCTACCGGCTGATGAAGTTCCAGCGTTCGAACCAGAACACCTGCATCAACCAGCGTCCGCTGGTTCGCATGGGTGACCTCGTCAACAAGGGCGACATCATCGCCGACGGTCCGTCGACCGAGCTCGGTGATCTGGCGCTCGGCCGCAACGTGCTGGTCGCGTTCATGCCGTGGAATGGCTACAACTACGAGGACTCGATCCTCCTGTCCGAACGCATCGTCGCCGATGACGTCTTCACCTCGATCCACATCGAGGAGTTCGAGGTCATGGCGCGCGATACCAAGCTCGGGCCGGAGGAAATCACGCGCGATATTCCAAACGTCTCGGAAGAAGCGCTGAAGAACCTCGACGAAGCCGGCATCGTCTATATCGGTGCCGAAGTTCAGCCGGGCGACATCCTGGTCGGCAAGATCACGCCGAAGGGCGAAAGCCCGATGACGCCGGAAGAGAAGCTTCTGCGCGCCATCTTCGGCGAAAAGGCATCCGATGTGCGCGACACCTCGATGCGCATGCCTCCTGGCACTTTCGGCACCGTCGTCGAGGTGCGCGTCTTCAATCGCCACGGTGTGGAGAAGGACGAGCGCGCCATGGCGATCGAGCGCGAGGAGATCGAACGCCTCGCCAAGGACCGCGACGACGAGCAGGCCATCCTGGACCGTAACGTCTATGCGCGTCTTTCCGACGTGCTCGTCGGCAAGGAAGCGATCGCTGGACCGAAGGGCTTCAAGAAGGGCTCGACGCTGTCCAAGGATATGCTCGACGAGTATCCGCGTTCGCAGTGGTGGCAGTTTGCCGTGGAGAACGAAAAGCTCCAGAGCGAACTCGAAGCCCTGCGTGGCCAGTACGACGATTCCAAGAAGGCGCTCGAACAGCGTTTCATGGACAAGGTCGAGAAGGTCCAGCGCGGCGACGAAATGCCTCCGGGCGTCATGAAGATGGTCAAGGTCTTCGTGGCCGTGAAGCGCAAGATGCAGCCCGGCGACAAGATGGCCGGCCGTCACGGCAACAAGGGTGTCGTGTCGCGGATCGTTCCGGTCGAGGACATGCCTTTCCTCGAGGACGGCACGCATGCCGATATCGTGCTCAACCCGCTGGGTGTGCCGAGCCGCATGAATGTCGGCCAGATCCTGGAAACGCATCTGGGCTGGGCATGCGCGGGCATGGGCAGGAAGATCGGCGAGCTGATCGACACGTACAAGGCAGCCGGCGACATCAAGCCGCTGCGCAAGACGCTCGAGAGCTTCATCCCGGCCAACGACCGCAACGAGCCGGTTCGTGACTATGACGACGAGAGCATCGTTCGCCTCAGCGAGCAGATGCGCCGCGGCGTCTCGATCGCGACCCCGGTGTTCGACGGCGCGCATGAGGCTGACATCAACATCATGCTGGAGCAGGCGGGCCTGCACACCAGCGGTCAGTCGCAGCTCTATGACGGACGCACGGGCGAGCCGTTCGATCGCAAGGTGACGATGGGCTACATATATATGCTCAAGCTTCACCATCTCGTGGACGACAAGATCCACGCGCGTTCGATCGGTCCGTACTCGCTCGTCACGCAGCAGCCGCTGGGCGGCAAGGCGCAGTTCGGTGGCCAGCGCTTCGGCGAGATGGAAGTCTGGGCGCTCGAAGCATACGGCGCCGCCTACACGCTGCAGGAAATGCTGACGGTGAAGTCCGACGACGTCGCCGGCCGTACCAAGGTCTACGAGGCGATCGTCCGTGGCGACGACACCTTCGAGGCCGGCATCCCCGAGAGCTTCAACGTTCTCGTCAAGGAAATGCGGTCTCTCGGCCTCAATGTCGAGCTGGAGAACACCAAGCTCGACGACAACCCTGTCCGGCTGCCCGACGCGGCCGAGTAAACAAGACGCTCGGTCGCGGAAATCGCGACCGAGCGCACCAAATTCTTCGGCCGGTGGCCGACACACGACGGCGGGCGTTTGGCTCGCGACTAGATGCAAGGGGTCTTCGAGGATCCCGAAAAGGAGAACGGCATGAACCAAGAGGTCATGAATCTCTTCAATCCGCAGGCGCCTGCGCAGGTGTTCGATTCCATCCGGATATCGCTTGCCAGCCCTGAGAAGATTCTGTCCTGGTCTTTCGGCGAGATCAAGAAGCCGGAGACCATCAACTACCGCACCTTCAAGCCGGAGCGTGACGGTCTGTTCTGCGCGCGCATTTTTGGCCCGATCAAGGACTATGAGTGCCTGTGCGGCAAGTACAAGCGCATGAAGTACAAGGGCGTCATCTGCGAGAAGTGCGGCGTTGAAGTCACGCTGTCGCGCGTTCGCCGCGAGCGCATGGGCCATATCGAGCTGGCGGCACCGGTCGCCCATATCTGGTTCCTGAAGTCGCTGCCGTCGCGCATCGGCACGCTGCTCGACATGACCCTGAAGGACATCGAGCGCGTCCTCTACTTCGAGAACTACATCGTCACCGAACCTGGCCTCACCGCGCTGAAGGAGCACCAGCTGCTCAGCGAGGAAGAGTACATGATCGCCGTCGACGAGTATGGCGAGGATTCGTTCACCGCCATGATCGGCGCCGAGGCCATTCACGACCTTCTGGCCGGCATGGACCTGGAGAAGATCGCCGGCGACCTGCGTTCGGAACTGGCTTCGACCACCTCCGAGCTGAAGCAGAAGAAGTATCTGAAGCGGCTCAAGGTCGTCGAGAACTTCATGGAATCCGGCAACCGTCCGGAATGGATGATCATGAAGGTGGTTCCGGTGATCCCGCCGGACTTGCGCCCGCTCGTCCCGCTGGACGGCGGCCGCTTCGCCACGTCGGATCTGAACGACCTCTATCGCCGCGTCATCAACCGCAACAACCGTCTGAAGCGGCTGATCGAGCTGCGCGCTCCCGGCATCATCGTGCGCAATGAAAAGCGCATGCTGCAGGAAGCCGTCGATGCGCTGTTCGACAACGGCCGCCGCGGCCGCGTCATCACCGGCGCCAACAAGCGTCCGCTGAAGTCGCTGTCCGACATGCTCAAGGGCAAGCAGGGCCGGTTCCGTCAGAACCTGCTCGGCAAGCGCGTCGACTATTCCGGCCGCTCGGTCATCGTGACCGGTCCGGAGCTCAAGCTGCACCAGTGCGGCCTGCCCAAGAAGATGGCGCTCGAACTGTTCAAGCCCTTCATCTACGCCCGTCTCGACGCCAAGGGTTACTCCTCGACCGTCAAGCAGGCGAAGAAGCTGGTCGAAAAGGAGCGTCCGGAAGTCTGGGATATCCTCGACGAGGTCATCCGCGAGCATCCGGTGCTGCTGAACCGTGCGCCGACGCTGCACCGTCTCGGCATCCAGGCGTTCGAGCCGATCCTGATCGAGGGCAAGGCGATCCAGCTGCACCCGCTGGTCTGCACGGCCTTCAACGCCGACTTCGACGGCGACCAGATGGCCGTTCACGTGCCGCTGTCGCTGGAAGCGCAGCTTGAAGCCCGCGTGCTGATGATGTCGACCAACAACATCCTGCACCCGGCTTCCGGCGCGCCGATCATCGTGCCGTCGCAGGACATGGTTCTGGGTCTCTACTATCTCTCGATCGTCAACCAGAACGAGCCGGGCGAAGGCATGGTGTTTGCCGATATGGGCGAACTCCAGCACGCGCTCGAGACCAAGGCGGTGACGCTGCACTCCAAGATCAAGGGTCGTTTCCGTACGGTCGACGCCGAAGGCAAGGTCGTGTCGAAGATCCATGACACCACGCCTGGCCGCATGATCATCGGCGAGCTTCTGCCGAAGAACGTCAACGTGCCTTACGAGACCGCCAACCAGGAGATGACCAAGAAGAACATCTCCAAGATGATCGACACCGTCTACCGCCATTGCGGTCAGAAGGAGACGGTCATTTTCTGCGATCGCATCATGGCGCTCGGCTTCAGCCATGCCTGCCGTGCCGGCATTTCGTTCGGCAAGGACGACATGCTGATCCCGGATGCCAAGATCAAGCTGGTCTCCGACACCGAGGCTTTGGCCAAGGAATACGAGCAGCAGTACAATGACGGTCTGATCACGCAGGGCGAGAAGTACAACAAGGTCGTCGACGCCTGGGCCAAGTGCTCGGAAAAGGTCGCCGACGAAATGATGGCCCGCATCAAGGCGGTCGAGTTCGAGGACAATGGCCGTCAAAAGCCGATGAACTCGATCTACATGATGTCGCACTCCGGTGCGCGTGGCTCGCCCACCCAGATGCGTCAGCTTGCCGGCATGCGCGGCCTTATGGCCAAGCCGTCGGGTGAAATCATCGAAACGCCGATCATCTCGAACTTCAAGGAAGGCCTGACCGTGCTCGAGTACTTCAACTCGACCCACGGCGCCCGCAAGGGTCTGGCCGACACCGCCTTGAAGACGGCGAACTCGGGTTACCTCACCCGTCGTCTGGTCGACGTGGCGCAGGACTGCATCGTCAACTCCGTCGACTGCGGCACCGACAAGGGCCTCACCATGCAGCCGATCGTCGATGCCGGTCAGGTCGTCGCTTCGGTCGGCCAGCGCGTGCTGGGCCGTACGTCGCTCGACGACATCACACATCCGGTGTCGGGCGAGATCCTGGTCAAGGCCGGAACGCTGATGGACGAGCGTGACGTGGAACAGATCGAAAAGGCCGGCGTCCAGTCGGTCCGCATCCGCTCGGCACTGACTTGCGAAGTCAGGGTTGGCGTCTGCGCGGTCTGCTACGGTCGCGATCTGGCCCGCGGCACCCCGGTCAACCAGGGCGAAGCCGTCGGCGTCATCGCGGCGCAGTCGATCGGCGAGCCGGGCACGCAGCTCACCATGCGTACCTTCCACATGGGCGGTACCGCGCAGGTGGTGGACAGCTCGTTCCTTGAAGCCTCGTATGAGGGCAAGGTCGAGATCCGCAACCGCAACGTGGTGCGCAACTCCGACGGCCAGCAGATGGTCATGGGCCGCAACATGGCGGTGCTGATCCTCGACGAAGCCGGTAAGGAACGCGCCTCGCACCGTCTCACCTATGGTTCGCGCATCTTCGTGGACGATGGTGACAAGGTGAAGCGCGGCCAGCGTATCGCCGAGTGGGATCCCTATACCCGTCCAGTCCTCACCGAAATCGAGGGCAGGGTGTCGTACGAGGATCTGGTCGACGGCATTTCCGTTCAGGAAACGGCCGACGAGTCGACCGGCATCACCAAGCGTGAGGTCATCGACTGGCGCTCGACGCCACGCGGTAACGACCTGAAGCCGGCGATCGCGATCCAGGACGCCAAGGGCAAGGTCGGCAAGCTGTCGAAGGGCGGCGACGCCCGCTTCCTGCTCTCGGTCGAGGCCATTCTTTCGGTCGAGCCGGGCTCGCAGGTTCGCCCCGGCGACGTGCTGGCGCGTATTCCGATGGAAAGCGCCAAGACCAAGGACATCACCGGCGGTCTGCCGCGTGTTGCCGAACTGTTCGAGGCACGTCGTCCGAAGGATCACGCCATCATCGCCGAGATCGACGGCACGATCCGCTTCGGCCGCGACTACAAGAACAAGCGTCGCATCATCATCGAGCCGCATGACTCGACGCTTGAGCCGGTCGAATACCTGATCCCGAAGGGCAAGCCGTTCCATCTCCAGGACGGCGACGTCATCGAGAAGGGCGACTACATCCTCGACGGCAATCCGGCGCCGCACGACATCCTGGCGATCAAGGGCGTGGAGGCACTTGCTTCCTACCTCGTCAACGAGATCCAGGAAGTCTATCGTCTGCAGGGCGTGCAGATCAACGACAAGCACATCGAGGTCATCGTTCGCCAGATGCTGCAGAAGGTCGAGATCACGGTGCAGGGCGACTCGACCTACATTCCGGGCGATCATGTCGACGTGATCGAACTGGAAGAGGTCAACGAGCGTCTGGTCGAGGACGGCAAGAAGCCGGCCGAAGGCCTGCCGGTGCTCTTGGGCATCACCAAGGCATCGCTGCAGACGCCATCCTTCATCTCGGCCGCCTCCTTCCAGGAGACGACCCGAGTGCTGACGGAAGCCGCGGTTGCCGGCAAGACCGACATGCTGCAGGGACTGAAGGAAAACGTCATCGTCGGCCGGCTTATCCCGGCCGGCACCGGCGGCACGATGAGCCAGATTCGGCGCATCGCCACCTCGCGCGACGAACTGATCATCGACGAGCGCCGCAAGGCCTCGGGTGTGGAAGTCGCCGAGCCGATGCTGGCCGACATGACAACCGCCGCGCAGTAAGCGGACGGAAAGAGAAGAGGAAAAGGGGCCGAATGGCCCCTTTTCGCGTTTAGGTCTCCAATTGGATCGGAGAAGAAAGCGATGAGCAAAAGAAGCTGGGCGGCAGTCGACGACTACATCGTCGGTTCCCTGTTTGAGGCGGACCCCGTGCTTGATGCCGTTCTGGCGGCCAACCACGATCAGGGCCTGCCGGCGATCGACGTGTCGCCGGCGCAGGGCAAGTTGCTTTCCCTTCTTGCGCGGATGCGGGGAGCCAAGAAGGTTCTCGAAATCGGCACGCTGGGCGGCTATTCGACCATCTGGATGGCGCGCGCACTGCCTGCCGGCGGCAAGATCGTGACGCTTGAACTCGATCCGCACCATGCCGCTGTCGCGCGATCGAATTTCGAGCGGGCAGGCGTCTTGGAGCGGGTGGAACTACGGGTCGGTCCGGCGCTGCAGTCGCTTGCAGCACTTGGCGCCGAGAATGCCGGGCCATTCGACATCATCTTCATCGATGCCGACAAGCCGAACAATCCGCACTACCTATCCTGGGCCATGCGGTTGTCGCGGCCCGGAACCGTCATCGTCTGCGACAACGTCATACGCGATGGAGCCGTGGTGAATGAAGATGGCCGCGACGCCAATGTCGAAGGGGCACGCGCCGCATTCTCGTTCATCGGCAGCGAGAAGCGTCTGGACGGCACCGCCATCCAGACCGTTGGCGCCAAAGGCTATGACGGCTTTGCCATTGCGATCGTGGAGTGACGGCCGATCGGCGAACAGCCAAGCCGTCCCTGTTCAATCGAAGAACGCCTCGACCACGTTGCGCTTGCCGAGCATGAAGGCGTCGGCGACATGCTGCAGGGGCGCGAGGTCGACATCTGAGGTCCCGGCACGCACGATCTCGGCGAAGCGCTTGTAGAGCATCGGGTACTCGGCCTCCGGCTCGTCATGAACTACCTTGCCGTCGATGGCGAGCTTCGACCCGCCGCCCGACAGCACCATGGCGCCCTTGTCGGTCTCGGCCAGGATGTCCCAGCTTTGCGGGCCGGTCTGCAGCCAGTCGAGATCCATCGTCACCGGCAATCCATTCGAGGTGCGGAAGGCGACGCGCGCGGCAACCGGGGAGGCGCGGTTTTCGGGAAAATCCAGCACCGCCGAGGTGATGAACATCGCCGGCAGGATATGGGTCGCAATCGACAGCGCGTTGATGCCGGGATCGAAGACGCCAAAACCACCGGGCGCCCAGATCCATTCCTGGTTCGGGTGCCAGCGGCGCACATCTTCCTTCCAGTTGATGGCGGCCGACTTGATCTTGGACGTGTCGAGAAATGCGCGCGCGGCCTCGACCGCCGGCGCATAGCGCGAGTGCCAGCTGGCGAACAGCGAGACGCCGTTCTGCGCGGCCAATGTCTTGAGGTCCTCGACCTCGCTGACAGTGGCGCCAGGCGGCTTCTCCAGGAAGACATGTTTCTTTGCTATCAGCGCCGTCCGCGCCGCGTCGTAGCGGAACTGCGGCGGCATGCAGAGCGATACGGCCTCGAGTTCGGGCACCGCGTCGATCATGGCTTCGATGTCAGAAAAATTCGCGATGTCATCTACCTTGCCGTGACGGCTGGCGCCCGCGATGAGGCGATAGTCCTGGTCTTTCGCCAGGGCCGGCAGGTGCTGGTCGCGGACGATCTTGCCGACGCCGACGATGCCTATCTTGATGGGCTGGGACACGGCCGCTCCGTCTGTTTGATGATGGTGATGGTTTCTTATCAGAACACTTGCCCCAGGCAAGCCGAAGCCGAGCAGGCAAGCTCAGCCTTCCTCGAGCGGCAGTGCACACCTTTTTTCGGCTGGGAAGGCCTCGGTCGCCGATTCGTCTCGGTAGCCGATTCGAAAGCTGGACCGGGAGGTCGGGGTCAGATCGGCACGTCGAAGGTAACGATCGACACTTCGCCTTCGAGCGCGCCCTGGAAGGCGGAGATATGCGGCTCTTCGTCGGGGATGCCGTCCATGTCACCGATCTGGTCGAGCTCCGCCTCGGCGTACCCTTCGGCGGCAAGCGATTCGAGTGCCCGGCGCACCGCCGAATCGTCGTCGGGCGCAACCAGCATGACGTGGACGCCTTCCGGTTTGCCGCCTTTTTTCTTCCACACCCGGCCGGTGATGATGGTGACCGGGCGTTCTTCGTTGTCGTTCACGGGCCGATTCCTCTTGGCAGCGGGTGGGCGGGCGAGGGGGTTTTGACTGCTCATGCGGCCTTTTCGCATGAAGCAAGGCCGCGCAACAGCGCAAACCCATTCACTTTGCCTGAAGGCTTGTCACTTTCTTCCTCGCTCTTGCAAAAATGCGAAAGAAAATTACATGCGGTTTTCGCATGGCTGCCAATCCTTGGTCGGCGTGCAATATTTGGTGCTCCGGGCTTGACGGTCCGCGGTCTTACGAGTAGAAGCCGCCCAGTCAGAACCGATGTGAGGCTCTCCCTTCCGAAGCGACACGCTTTGGAGTTTGCCTCAAACAGGGTTCGTTTTACGAGCGAAAAGACATTTCCGGCGTGCACGAAGCGGCTTCCGCTTCCTCTGCCTTTTGTTCGGGCAAGACCGCGAGGCGCGGTTTATGGCCCGAATTTGCGTATGGAAATGACGCTTTGAGCGGCCCTGACCGGGCGAGACACGGAATTGAGAGACAAGAGGGTTTAATGCCTACCGTCAACCAGCTGATCCGCAAGCCGCGCATTGCGCCGGTGAAGCGCAACAAGGTCCCGGCCATGCAGCAGAACCCGCAGAAGCGGGGCGTCTGCACGCGCGTCTATACAACGACGCCGAAGAAGCCGAACTCGGCGCTGCGCAAGGTGGCCAAGATCCGCCTGACCAATGGTTTTGAAGTGATCGGGTACATCCCCGGCGAAGGCCACAACCTTCAGGAGCACTCCGTGGTCATGATCCGCGGCGGCCGCGTCAAGGATCTTCCGGGCGTTCGCTACCACATCATCCGCGGCGTGCTCGACACGCAGGGTGTGAAGAACCGCAAGCAGCGCCGTTCGAAGTACGGCGCCAAGCGTCCGAAGTAAGGGGCGTCCGAAGTAAGATTTTCCGGCCTTGGCGCTTCTTGAGTGCGTCGGGCTATGAGATTGAGAGACAAAAGCCATGTCGCGTCGTCACAGTGCAGAAAAGCGTGAGATCAATCCGGACCCGAAGTTCGGCGATCTGATCGTCACCAAGTTCATGAACGCCGTCATGTATGACGGCAAGAAGTCGGTCGCCGAGACAATCGTCTACGGCGCGCTCGACCAGGTTCAGTCGAAGACCAAGCAGGAGCCGGTCACCGTCTTCCATCAGGCGCTCGACAATGTCGCGCCGCATGTTGAAGTGCGTTCGCGTCGTGTCGGTGGCGCCACCTACCAGGTTCCGGTCGACGTGCGCCCCGAGCGCCGCCAGGCATTGGCCATTCGCTGGCTGATCGCGGCGGCCCGCAATCGCAACGAGACCACGATGGTCGACCGCCTCTCCGGCGAGCTGATGGATGCGGCCAACAACCGCGGCACGGCTGTCAAGAAGCGTGAAGACACCCACAAGATGGCTGAAGCCAACCGCGCTTTCGCGCACTACCGCTGGTAAAGCGCGAACGAGACTGAGAGGCAGCTACGATGGCCCGCGAATACAAAATCGAAGACTACCGCAATTTCGGTATCATGGCGCATATTGACGCCGGCAAGACGACGACCACCGAGCGCGTCCTCTACTACACGGGCAAGTCGCACAAGATCGGCGAAGTCCACGACGGCGCTGCCACCATGGATTGGATGGAGCAGGAGCAGGAGCGCGGCATCACCATCACGTCCGCCGCGACCACGACCTTCTGGAAGGCTCGTGACGGCAAGATGCACCGCTTCAACATCATCGACACTCCCGGCCACGTCGACTTCACCATCGAAGTTGAGCGTTCGCTGCGCGTTCTCGACGGCGCCATTGCGCTGCTCGATGCCAATGCCGGCGTTGAGCCGCAGACCGAGACCGTCTGGCGCCAGGCCGACAAGTATCGCGTTCCGCGCATGATCTTCTGCAACAAGATGGACAAGATCGGTGCCGACTTCTATCGCTCGGTCGAGATGATCGGTTCGCGCCTCGGCGCGCATGCCGTTGTCATGCAGCTGCCGATCGGCGCCGAGACCGAGTTCAAGGGTGTCGTCGACCTCGTCGAGATGAATGCGCTGGTCTGGCGCGACGAGACGCTGGGCGCTGCCTGGGATGTCGTCGAGATCCCGGACGATCTCAAGGCTCGTGCCGAAGAATACCGCGAGAAGATGATCGAGGCCGCCGTCGAAATGGACGAGACGGCGCTTGAGAATTACCTCGAAGGCAAGATGCCGTCGAATGACGAGATCCGTGCGCTGATCCGCAAGGGCACCATCGCGGTCAAGTTCTACCCGATGTTCTGTGGCTCGGCCTTCAAGAACAAGGGCGTGCAGCCGCTGCTCGACGCCGTCGTCGAATATCTGCCGTCGCCGGCCGATGTTCCCGCCATCAAGGGCGTCGATGCCAAGACCGACGCCGAGATCGAGCGTCATGCCGACGACAACGAGCCGCTGTCGATGCTCGCCTTCAAGATCATGAACGACCCGTTCGTCGGTTCGCTGACCTTTGCCCGCATCTATTCGGGCAAGCTCACCAAGGGCATCTCGGTCGACAACACCGTGAAGGGCAAGAAAGAGCGCATCGGCCGCATGCTGCAGATGCATGCGAACTCGCGCGCTGACGTCGAAGAGGCTTTTGCCGGCGACATCGTTGCTCTTGCCGGTCTCAAGGACACGACCACCGGCGACACGCTGAGCGATCCGCTGCATCCGGTCATTCTCGAGCGCATGGAATTCCCCGATCCGGTCATCCAGATCGCCATCGAGCCGAAGACCAAGAACGACCAGGAAAAGATGGGCCTCGCCCTTCACCGCCTGGCTGCCGAGGATCCGTCCTTCCGTGTCAAGACCGACGAGGAAAGCGGCCAGACCATCATTTCCGGCATGGGCGAACTTCACCTGGACATCATCGTCGACCGCATGCGTCGCGAGTTCAAGGTCGAGGCCAATGTCGGCGCTCCGCAGGTGGCCTATCGCGAGACGATCACCCGCAGGCACGAGCAGGATTACACGCACAAGAAGCAGACCGGCGGTACCGGTCAGTTCGCTCGCGTCAAGATCGTCTTCGAACCGAACCCGGACAGCAGCGAGTTCCAGTTCGAAACCAAGATCGTTGGCGGCGCTGTGCCGAAGGAATACATCCCCGGTGTCGAAAAGGGCATCAACAGCGTCATGACCTCGGGTCCGTTCGCGGGCTTCCCGATGATCGGCGTCAAGGCGACGCTGATCGACGGTGCCTACCACGACGTGGACTCCAGCGTTCTGGCCTTCGAAATCGCCGGCCGCGCCTGTTTCCGTGAGGCCGCACCCAAGCTTGGCGTGCAGCTGCTCGAGCCGATCATGAAGGTCGAAGTGGTGACGCCGGAAGACTACGTCGGCAGCGTCATCGGCGATCTGAACGGTCGTCGTGGCCAGATCCAGGGTCAGGAAGCGCGTGGCGTGGCCGTGGTCATCAATGCGATGGTGCCGCTCGCCAACATGTTCAAGTACGTCGACAACCTGCGCTCGATGAGCCAGGGCCGTGCGGCCTACACGATGCAGTTCGATCACTACGAGCCGGTCCCTACGGCGGTGGCCCAGGAAGTCCAGAAGAAATACGCGTAAGGGTTCCTTAGCCGCCGGATCGCGTCCCTTCGCGGTGCCGGATCTGAAGAGCGAATAACAATTTCCCCCAAGCGGGTAGAATAGACGGAGAACGATTATGGCCAAAGGTAAATTCGAGCGTAACAAGCCTCACGTGAACATCGGCACGATTGGCCACGTCGACCATGGCAAGACGTCGCTGACGGCGGCGATCACCAA
>NZ_JAMYSF010000051.1:0-21164 GCF_040321775.1 Mesorhizobium sp. M0243
CCTCGATCTCAATGGTCGGCGGCTTTTGCCGTCAGCCGAATCTTCGTTCAAAGGAGCGACGGCAGCAATTACGTCATCGTTTCCAAAACTGACCCTCGATCGGCGTCCAATTTTGACCCCCCTTATGTAATGCGCGGCGGTCAGCGTTCGCCCGGGCGGAGCTGGTCAGGGTTGCGCAGCCCGGGCGAGCGCGGATGGCGCTTGGCAGGTGATCAGGCGCGGTTCTTGAAGCGCCAGGATTCGTTTCCGGTCTCGATGATCTCGCAATGATGGGTGAGACGGTCGAGCAGCGCCGTCGTCATCTTGGCGTCGCCGAAGACGGCGGGCCATTCGCCGAACGCCAGGTTGGTGGTGACGATGATCGAGGTCCGTTCATAGAGCCTGCTGATCAGGTGGAAGAGCAATTGCCCGCCGGCTTGCGCGAACGGAAGATAGCCGAGTTCATCGAGCACGACGAAGTCGAGCCGGGTGAGGTAATCGGCGATACGGCCCTGCTTGCCGCCGCGGTGCTCGGTCTCGAGCCGGTTGACGAGATCGACGACGTTGAAGAAGCGGCCACGTGAGCCGTTGCGGATCAGGGCGCGGGCAATGGCGATTGCGAGATGCGACTTGCCGGTTCCAGTGCCGCCGATGAGCACGGCGTTGCGCTGGTCGGCGACGAAGGTGCCGTTGGCAAGGTCCCGGACCAGCACCTCGTTGACCGGCGTGCCGTCGAAGTCGAACTCATCGATGTCCTTGGCGATCGGCAGCTTGGCGACAGTGAGCTGGTATTTGATGGAGCGGGCCTGCTTCTCGGCGATCTCGGCCGACAGCAGATCGCCGACGATCCTCGGCGGCTCGTGCTGGCGCTTGATGCCTGTCGCCATGACCTCGTCATAGGCGCCGCGCATCCCGTAGAGCTTCAGCGTCCCCATCAGTTCCAGAACCTGCGTGCGTTCCATCAGCTTGCCCTCCTGAGGCTGTCGTAGCGGGCGCAGTCAGCCTGCGGCTCGTGCTGCAGGCGAAGAGCGTCCGGGGTGAGAATGGTGACGGCCGGCGCCGGATCGCGCCGCCGCGCCAGGATGTTGATGATGACGGCGGCGGAGCAGAGGTTCTGATCGAGCGCCTCCTGGCTGGCGGCTTCCACGGCATCAATGCCGTCGGTCAACACCGTGGCCAGGATCGACACCATCTGCCGATCGCCGTCATGCGCCGCCTTCAATTTGCGTCGGATACGCTCCATCGCCGAGGGCAGAACCCAGCCTTGGAAGGGCGCACCGTTGCGCAGTGCACCGGGCTTGCGGGCAAGGACCGGAACATAGTGCCAGGGATCGTAGACCGTCTCGTTGCGGCCGAAGGAGCGGGCATGTTCGGCGACGACCACGCCGTCCTGGCGGATGACGATCTTGCCGGCATAGGCATGGATCTCGACCGGGCGGCCGACGGCGGTCGACATCACCGAGTATTTGTTGTTGTCGAAGCGAACTGTGCAGGTCTTCGACACCGAGGCCGGCACCGTATGGAATCCGTCGAAGGGGCCGCGGTATTCGACCAGCTTGCCGCGCTCCTCTTCGAACACGTTCCAGATCGTTCGTTCCGGCTGTTCGATGTGACGGTGCGCCTTGGCGTAGGCGACGCACTTGTCATGCAGCCAGGCGTTCAGCTCCTCATAGGTCTTGAAGCGCAGCCTGGGCGTGAAGAAGCGCTCGCGCACCAGCCCGACCTGATTCTCGACCTGACCTTTCTCCCAGCCCGACGCCGGCGTGCAGGCGACCGGCTGCACCAGATAGTGGCTGCACATCTGCATGAAGCGGCGATTGTATTGTCGGTCCTTGCCAACGAAGATCGTTTCCACCGCCGTCTTCATGTTGTCGTAGATGCCGCGCGTGCAGGCGCCACCGAAGAAGGCAAAGGCCCGGTCGTGCGCGTCGAACACCATCTCCTGCGTCTCCCGCGGATAGGCCCTGACGAACATCATGCGGCTGTGGCAGAGCCGGACATGGGCGACCTTCACGGTCACCGTCACGCCGTTGATCAGGACGATCTCGTGGCTCCAGTCGAACTGGTAGGCCTCGCCCGGCGCGAAGAACAGCGGCACATAGGCGTCCGACATCGCCGACCCCTGCGCCTTCGCCCAGCTCTTCGCATATCGGCGGACGGCGTCATAGCCTCCCTCGTAGCCGAGGCTGCAAAGCTCTTCGTAAATCCGGATCAGTGTCAGTTGCTCGCGCGCCGCCTTGCCACGGTTGCCATTCAAAAACCCGTCAAGCTGATCCTGCCACGGACCGATCTTCGGCTTGGGCTGCCGCTCGCGTTCGTAGGAGAACGATGTCTCATCGGATCTGAGAATCTTGCGGACGGTGTTCCGCGACACATGCAGCTCGCGGCAAATCCGCTTGAGCGACCATCCCTGCACATGGAAGGCGCGCCGAACCCGGGCAATCGTATCCACCGACTTCATCCCCACACCATCCGCTCGCTACGACGAGCTGATGGTCGCAAATCAAAGCATCAGGGGGGTCAAAATTGAACGCCGATTCCCCGGCTTATGGGGTCAATTTTGCACGCCGATTCACACTACCGCGCATCGGGAAGGCCCCTTTCGCAGATCATTGCCGAGGTAACCCTGCTGACGCAGTTTCCTGACCGCGCGGATGTGGGTGTTAGCCAACCTGTCGCCACGGCCGACCGGTCCGCCCATATCCTTGAATTGGCATGTGGTGGTAGCCTTCGTCATGCCTACCTTTTCGAAAGTGTCGAAGGGGACCCGATCGAGCTTACACCTGCTGGTATGGCGCAGTTTGGAGCGTTCATCGCGCACCTGCACCTGGCTATGCCAACCGCCATTGGCGGAGACATCCGAAGCCTTGAGCCGATAGCGATAGTCCAAGATACGTTGCTGGCACTTTCTCCCATCCTTGAGAGCCGCGAAGTCTCGGGAGTGATTGAGCACGACTACCTGGCATGCTTGCGGCGATCTGAGTTGCACTCCCTTCCAGCCGGCCTGTGTCACGGCGATGCCTGGACAGGCAATACTCGCGTTCACCATGGGAAGGTCCACTTTTTCGATTTTGATGATTTTGGGCACGGCCCTCTTGTTCTCGACCTCGGCACGGCGGCATGGCACTTAGCGCGCGCCGAAAGCCCCAATTCCGGTGAGATGGTCGCTTCATTGATATCCGGATATGAAAAGATCCGCCCGTTGTCGAAGATTGAGCTCGACGTGCTGCCCCTTTTCATGGGCCTTGCTGAAGTCCGCTCGCTGCTGTTTCTCGCGCGCTATTGTGCGTTGACCAATGATTTGTGGGCTGAGACGTTTCAAAAGGCGACGAACGTATTCGCCCTGTCGCAGCACTCCTGAGTTTGATGCGTAGCAAACGTCAGCTTATCATCTGAAACAATACTGGGAATTTTCGCGACGCGGAAGTTGGATCGCATAATGAGTAATTCGAGCCGTCCAAACCGGAGCGAAATTCATCCGCTATCGGAAGCGCCCTACGTACAAGTGACCTCGCCTTCGTCACCGCGCTCGATGTCGGTTGCCTCCACCTCGGCGAATTGACGACGCTTCTCGGCCAGATCGCCGGTGAACGCAAAAGTCACCACTATCACGCGACTGGTATGACACGAGCCTGCGGGCGCATAAAAAGCTGGCGCAAGCGCTCCCGTTCACCCGTCGAGGGCGGGCTCGAGGGCGGGACGGCCCAAGCGGCGTCACGGTCATGGGGGGCTCGATCTCGTAATCCGCGCCGGTCCCCATCGGCATGGTGCTGTAACGGTAGCTCCCCGCCGAAGCGCTGACCCTCACATTCGAGATCGAAACCGCCGATCGAGCGATGATCGTCTCTGCTCCTGCTGGAGGTGCACGAGCGTCAGGATCTCCCTCATCAGCACCTGCGAGCAGCACAAACATTCCAAGCGCAAGTTTTGAGGGTGGAGAGGGACCCTCTCCGTTCTTGCATAGCTGCATTGCACAAAACGTGTTTGCGCATTGCACAACTTTTAGCCATTAAGCCTACAGCTGATGCACGCGATGGTTTCCTCCCATTCCATCGTATCAGCTGTTCCCCTCTGAAGGTTTTGACCTTCACACCTAAAGGGCCTCGGTTTACCGATGGCCCTATTTTTTTGGCGGCCGAACGTCGTTGATTGCCTTCGTCACTGTGTGGAACGCGGCGCGATCGCCGGTTCAGCCAGCAAGCTTTGGTGTCATTTCTCCCTGGCGAAATCGACCCCTTCCGACAAAAGCCTGACCTTTGCCAGTCTTCTACGGGCAAGCGTTCGCGCCAGAAGTTCAAAGCCGCGTCCATAACATTCAACAATGAAAGCCAGTGTCATGAGATCGAGCAGAAAGTCGTCGATCGCATGTGTGAGCGCATCGGACCTTTGTTCGAATTGAAGTAGCAAGGCGCGCGCCTCTTGGATCGCGGCCCGACAATCGCCTGCGTCTATCAGGGAATCGATCCTGTCAAAGATCTGCAAGCGTCCTCACTCTCCCAAGCCACACTCAACGCATCGAACGCCGTTGGTGAGCGAGCTTTCAGCGAAAAAACAGGGTAGCGTTTCGCGAAAAGGCATCGTTCAGCAAAGTGCCCGTTGATGAAGCATGGCGCGTCAAACGACAAGCATGAATCCGAGCTTCACCCAGGTGATGTCGTCGAAGGCGAGTGAGCTGGCCCACGTCTGCGTCTCGGCCGCCGACCACTGGTCAGGAGGAGCTGTGGCCACATTTGTCGGAGGCAAATGGGCTTCGACCGCATGCATGCGGCTCCAGGATGACAATTAGACTGAGCTAATATATTCTATGCGGCATGTGGGGGATGTCATGAGACAGCCACGAAGACGTATCGCGCTGGCGTGGCTTGTCTTAACTGGCAATGCGGATGCTCACGATTGGTACACCGGCAAGACTGATCCGGTTCTGCAATATGATTGCTGCGGCAACAAAGATTGCCATCCGATAGACTCTCGCGATGTCAGGGAGACGAAAGACGGCTATTACGTCAGGCTGCTTCGCCCTTCCTATCTGAATGAGCCACAAGAGCCAGAGTGGTTTATTCCTAGGGAGCGCGTCCAAGCCTCGGCCGATGATCGCTACCATCTCTGTGAGCGGTTGATGACCTTCTATCGAACGATCATTCCTCACATGAAGTTCGAGGCCTACCAGAGGTTCAGATGGACGTGTTTCTTCGCGCCCAAGGGCACGAGTTCAATCGAACAGGGCCGCTAGAGGTTCTTCACCCGATCCTGGTCCCGCTCCACCGGATGAATGCGCATTAGCGGAAGTTAAATTTCGACTGTTTCGGCTTGCCGCAAATTAGGGTCTCGGTGGCATAACTCGGGCATGACTTTGGGGGTGCTGGCAGGAAGACTGATGCGCGGGCGTGGATGGATCAAGGCGTTGCGTCAGGACGATGCCCAACAGGTGCGTGCGCACATTGCCGAACTTGAGCGCAACCTCATTGCGACCACACCTCAGGGACGCCATCGACGTTTCGAAGCCGGGAACGAACTTCGCATTGCGAAATTCCGCCTGGAGCGACTCGAGGAATGTATCGCCGGAATAGCGGAGAAATGTGGGGGTTAGATGAGATGCTCTCGAAGTTGCCGCGCGGTACGGCCGGGCTGTGCGTCGGGGCTGTCACAAGGCCAGCCGTCTGACGCCGCTCGGTCGGGAGCACCCTTCAAGCTGCGCTGGGCGGCAGACGCGCAGGCACACGAGACTGCCTGGAGACAACCCGCAAGGGGTGGGTTCCTGTTCCAGAGTACCGGACGAGGGCGACCGGCCTGCGGGCCCCGCCCGTCGCGGCCAAATCACCTCTATCGTAATCGATTGCCAAGTGACAAAATGCGTCTTTGATGGCTATTGGTTCGACGTTGCGCCCGCGCTGGCTACCGGAAAAGAATTTTCCGTCCTATGCGTATCTTCCCGGCCGGCAGCCGCATCCCGTGCGCGATCCTGCAGGACACAGCTATCACAGCGAAGCAATTCAGATTGCTGAAGAGGCGTCGCTTGACTCGGACATGTTCCTCTGGGGTATCGACCTCTTCAATCATGGCTATTACTGGGAAGCCCATGAGGCTTGGGAAGGTCTTTGGCAGGTTGCAGATCGAGGCGCTCCGCTTCGGATGCTCTTCAAGGGATTGATCCTGTTATCGGCGGCCGGCGTGAAGATCCGCGAGGGCAAGCATGCGGCGGCGGTGCGTCATGCCGGACGCGCCGCGGCGCTCCTTCGTCGGCTGATGAACGCGCCGGATCGCGCCTTCGAATGCGCGCTCGGCATGTCACTCACCGTGCTTGCCGAACAGGCCGAAGCCGCAGCAAGGATTCCGGCAGCCTTGCAGGCGACAGCGCTGGGTCAGCCTCAAGCCGTGTTTGATTTCATTCTCGGGTCACGTTCCCGCGGAATGCCGATCAGATCGCAAAAGAGAAACAGTCATTCGTAGAAGACGGCGGATTCACCGTGCCGTTTTGCCGGGAATCCGACGACGAAATCGGCGTTCCGTCCTTACGCTGGGGATAACACCCCTGTTCGCTCTTTGTTCTTTTCCAAAAAAGAGCGGTTATATATAGTCTGAAACTACATCAGCCCTCAGTGAGTCAGCGCGCCAAATGACTGTGCAGCCCAGGATTCTCAGTGAACCGACAATCAGCTGCCCAAGCTGCAAAACGGAGATCAAGCTCAACGAGTCGCTCGCGGCGCCGCTGATTGCCGCGACTCGCGAGGACTATGAACGGCGTTTGGAGCAGAGCAACGCGTCCATGGCGGCCCGGGAGGAAAAGCTTAAACGCGAGCAGGCCGCGATGGATGCCGCCAAAGAGGACATCGGCAACCAGGTCGCTGAGCAAATCAAGCTTGAGCGTGCCGCAATCGCGGTCGAGGAAGCACGCAAGGCAAAATTGCTGCTTTCGGTAGACCTGGAGGACAGGGATAACAAGCTTGCCGAGCTGGAGGCGACGTTGAAGGCGCGCGACGAAAAGCTCGCCGAGGCCCAGCAGCAACAGGCGGAATTTCTCAAACAGCAGCGTGCGCTTGACGATGAAAAGCGCGAGATGGCGCTGACCATCGAAAGGAAGATCCAGGAGGGATTGGACGCCGTTCGCGTAAAGGCGAGGTCCGAAGCCGAAGACGGCCTCAAAATGAAGGTTGCGGAAAAAGAAGAACAGATCGCCGGCATGCAGCGTCAGATCGAGGAGCTGAAGCGCCGTGCGGAACAGGGTTCTCAGCAGCTGCAGGGCGAGGTCCTCGAGCTTGAGCTCGAGTCCCTCATTGCCAGCCGGTTCCCGATGGACACCATCGAACCGGTCGCCAAGGGCGAGTTCGGCGGAGATGTCCTGCACCGCGTGGTCGGACCCGCCGGCCAGCCATGCGGCGCCATTTTGTGGGAATCGAAACGCACCAAGAACTGGAGCCAGGGCTGGCTTGGGAAACTCAGAGGAGATCAACGAGCCGCGAAAGCGGATATTGCGCTGATGATCTCGGAAGCACTGCCTCCCGGCGTGGAAACCTTCGATCTTGTGGACGGAGTTTATGTCGCCCATCCCAAGTGTGCGATCCCGATCGCCATCATGCTTCGGCAATCCCTGATCGAACTGGCGAACTCCCGCCTCGTCCAGGACGGCCAGGCCACAAAAATGGAACAGGTCTACGGCTATCTGACCGGTCCGCGCTTCCGCCACCGTGTCGAGGCGATCGTAGAGAAATTCTCGGATATGCAGGAGGACCTCGCCAAGGAACGCAAGGTCACAACACGCCTGTGGGCCAAGCGCGAGGCGCAGATCCAAGGGGTGATCGAGTCGACTGTCGGCATGTATGGTGACTTGCAGGGTATCGCCGGAAAAGTGATGCAGGAGATTGAGGGGCTGGATGTGCTGGCGCTTGAAGCCTCTTCGCCTGAAACTGAATAGGAGGCCTTCGGGTCGGCCAAGGCGATCAGGACTCCTCACAACGACTGATCCCAACTGAGACGCGACCAGAAGACGGGACCCGAGCCCCTGCTCCGCAGCCATCGCTTCGTCACGCTTTCTCGTTCCGCCTGCGGGCTTGGTTTGGGAACGGCCGAAGGCCCCGCCTTGCGGCGGAGCCCTCGTCGAGGCGATCAGTCCCGGTTGGGGCGAGACCAGATCAGCTGCAGGCCTTCCTCGCCTTCCACCTCGATCAGGGTGGCGTAGATCGGAGCGGGGAAGCTCGGGTCGTCCAGCTTGACCGAGAGATAGTCGCGGCCCTCGTTGGAGACCTTCTGCCAGGCGGCTCCGAGATCGACGCTACCCGAGTAGACGCGGAAGTGGGGGCCTTTGTCGGAAGGGTTCTCGACGCGGATCAGCTTGGCTTTGACGTTGAGGTTGAGGGTTTTGATGGCTCCGGAAAAGCCGTTGCCGTTTGAGGTGAATGTGCCGATGGTAGCCATTTGTCGTCTCCGTGAGTTTCTCGGGCCGCGACCACCGCGACCTCGATGGCGGTCGATGGACCGGAGGCGATCGGCCCGCACCCACCGGGGTCCCATTTGCGTGTGCGCAATGGGGTGGTCCTTAGGGCCGCAACGACAGTGAAGGGCAGCCAGGGCGAGGCTTTCTTGTTCCGCGCGGAATGACGGTGCAGCCGTCAGGGGAAGAAAGTCGCGACCGGCTGTTGCGGGTTTGAGAACGAGGCGTAGCGCAGCGAAGACGGCCTTCGGTCAGACCAGCCCCATCGAGGACGCGGGTGGTGGGCCTTTCCATGAAACCGCCGGCCAGACGACGGTCGAGCTCCCATCGGCATGATCACCGCAACTTCGACTAACGTCAGGCACCATCAAGCCTGGCCGTCCCCGTCACGCGTCATTGTAGAACGACGGACAGCTCGGAAAGAGCCGCACCCGCCTCCTGGAACGATGACGGGCCGCGAGGCGAGTCCCAGGAGCCCGATAATCTGCTGTTCAAGCAGGAGCGGCCGCATAGCGGACATCGATAGCCATCTTTGGGCTGGACACCGGCACCAGCCGGCACATCAGGGTTCGGCCCCGGGTTACCGCCCGAACGGGGCCAGCCGCAAGGCGGGGCCTCACCCTGATGTGCTCTGCCGAGCGAACGACGCTTGCCAAACTGGACCATCACACGCCGCACATCCTTCATTTGGCCAAAGGTCGAGCTGGCCTTAGCCGGCCACGTCAAGATGTCGACCTAGTTGAGGCAATCCCGCCGAGCTATGCGCTTCTCTATGGTCTCGCGGCTCGGCTTCTCCGCATGGAAATCCCGGTCGACGGTGCCGAGGTAAAGCGGGAATCGATGCCCGATGCTTGCCCTCAGCGACGTTGGGGAGATTTCGCGCAAAGGGCAGCACATTCGGCGAGGCAACCAGCGAAGATGGTCGTAGACACGGCCGCTTCCCAGCAAGTATCGGCGAATATAGGGCAAAAATAACCGTGTGCCGCCATCAGGACGAAGGGGTCGATTGCACTCCGGCGCCCAGACTGATGACGCGAAAGCGGATCGGGGAGGGCTCGGCGCTCTCCCCTTGCAACAGCGGAGAGCGTAACATCAGGCCGCCCTCCCCAATTCTTCCGCCTGCGGCTGGAATTCGTGGAGATAATTGACCGCGCGTTGTGCGTGGGCGGCTGCCTGAAAGATCGCCCGCTTGTCGCTGCCCAGCAGGCTGGCCCAGCCCTGAATATAGGCGGCATGATCGGGCCTCGGCTCGAGCTCGGGGACGATATCGAGGTCCGCGCAGAGCATTGCAGCACCCAACTCCACGAGCAATTCTTCGCGCGCGCGATCCGTGCGGTCCTTGTGGTAGCGGCTGAGGTCCCTGTTCAGCCGGTGAGGAGCCGATGTCCAATGCAGGGTCTCATGCGCTCTCGTAGCGACAAATGAAGCCATATCCCGGAAAAATTCCGGTGACGGCAACTGCACATGGTCGGAAGAGGGAGAATAATAGGCCTTGTCTCCGCCATACCGCACAACCGCTCCGGTGTTGTCGAAAAAACGGTCAGCATGCTCGATGCGCTGGACAGGATCGGCGGCAGGCTCTGGTGCCGCATGATAGTGCGGCGGCAGACCTTCAATCTGGTCGGCGCAAAACACCGTGTAGGCCTTGAGGAACGGAATACCCCGCTCGACTTCCTCGCCATGCGCGTCGGTTTCGGTCCTAGTGAACCGGCTGGCATAAACAACCATAGAGCCGGTCTCGCCCTTGCGAACATGACCCCCGAGCTCCGCACTCTGCTTGAACGTCATCCAGACCGGAGAGACAAAGCCCCTCGCGACCGCCTCCGACCACAAAAGCAGTGTATTGATCCCTTGATACGGCAGGCCGTTGTGACGGAGCGGCCGTGTGATGCGACCGGTCGTGTTCGCAACGCTCCACGGTTTGACCCAGGGACGCACGCCCTTCTGCAGATCCGCGACGATACGATCGGTGATTTTCGCGTAGATGTCGACGCGGGGCTTGTTGTTGTTTCTGTCCATTTCAAACCTCCATTCGAGGCCGCGCCAATCGCGGCCGTCACGAGGTCCGCACGCGCAGGACCGCAGGTCCGCGAACCCGCGCAGGATCGATGGGGAAGCTGAGAACCATCGCTTGCGGGCCGCAACGTCAGTGGAGGACGGCGCAGCCGTTTCGCGGGACGAGGACCGGAGCAGGACCATCATTCGTGACGGCCGCGATTGGCGCGGTCTTAATCACTTGCCGTGTCCATCTTTGAGCCGGGTGCCTTTGGCACAGCAAAGAGGCCGGCTCCCGAACGGACGCCAGCCTCAGTATGAGAAGATCGGGCGGAGCCGAAGCTCCGCCCGATGGCAGTTAGCCAAGGGCCGCCATCTGGAGATCGGCTGCCTGCCGGTTGACGGTCTGGCCGGGGTTCTCGGTCTGGCGTTCGTAGGGCTTCCAGCTCTCGCCGACGATGTGCTCGTAGGCGGCAACGGCGCCCTCGGCGGCCATGCGCAGGGCATGTGCCTGAAGGCCCATTTCGGCGGCGAATTCGCGCTTGCGTTGGGCCTTGCTGTCGAAGCCGACCGGACCGTCAATGTCCTCGTCGCGGGTGTCATTGGCGAGCTTGGCCGTGGCATTCTTCGCCTCGGTGACGGCCTTCGAATAGAACTGGCCTGCTCCAAAGGCGGAGCCGACATGGGACCCGACGATTCTTTGCAGGTGGATCTGCATGGCCTTTTCGGAAAGGCCCTCGGAGAGCGTATCGGCGCTTTCGGTCAGACTGCGCTCGTGGAATTCACGGATGCCGTCACTGTCGAGGATGGAGAGGCCGAAGCTTTCTGAAATGAGGGTGGCCTGGTGGCCATCCGGGCAGCAGAGCCGGACCATTTCGAGGGTTGTGCCCTTGCGGAGCTGGACGACGCGGGCCTTGGCCTTGGTGGAGCGGGTTGAACTGGACATTGAGCTTTCCTTTCTAGCGATGCCCTTCAGGTGTTCCGGCCCTTGCCGGTCTTTCCTGCGGGTGCGGTCAAAAGGAACCGGCGGAAGCTGGACGCTTCAGGGTCCGGAGCCTGCCAGGCGAGCGAGGTTGGCTTGCGGACAAGCGGGGTCAGTTCTTCACTGGCCCTGCGCGGGACGCGGGCCAGCCTTGCCGAGATCGGCGGGATCCGGCCGCCCCGCGGCGCGATAGCGGCCTTGAAGCGAACAGCCGCCGGTTCAGACCGCAGCAAACCCCCCGGGAAGACCGGCAAGGGATGAATTCGGACATCGGCATGCGCGAGGAAATGCAGTGTTCATTCCCGCCGCCAATACGCCTGCCCGCCAGGCTGCGCGAGGGACGTCAGCGGTTTGAACTTCGGCTCCTGCCGGTATAGATGAGCTGCGCCGGTCCGCCGCTGCGGATCAACTCTTTGGCCTGCTCCCATGTCGGCTGGCAGCGTAGCGTGTTCAACTCCGAAACGAGGGCAGCAATGACCGATCAGAATGACGACTACGTCTATGACGACACGACAGGGGAATGGCGACCAGCATCGGAGATGGCTGCCATTGCAGCTTCTGCCGGGAAAATTGAAGTACGCGATGCCGCCGGCAATGTGCTCGCCGACGGCGACTCCGTCGTCCTCGTCAAGGACCTCAAGGTCAAGGGTGCCGGCCAGACCCTGAAGCAGGGGACCGTGATCAAGTCGATCCGGCTCACCGAAAATCCCGAAGAAATCGATTGCCGCCATGATGCGATCAAGGGGCTGGTGTTGCGAAGCGAATTCGTACGCTAGCGCTAAGCAGGCACCAGTATTAGGCGCGCAGCAGGTCCTGCGGGATCCTGTCACGCAGTGCCGCGATTGCAGCGTCCTGGCTCGCCAGTTTGCGTGAGAGCGCACCGATTTCGTGCTGCCTTTCCTGTGTGATCGCGGCAAGGTTCGATCGATACCGTTCCAGAAAGGTCCTGGCATCAGCAGTGTTTCGGCGTTGGGGGTCGGTACGCTGGGGCTTGAAAGCGACGTTCCTCCGTGCCCGGTCCGCGCCTGCCGCCAGGGGTCGCGATAACCTCGGTGAAACCGGGCTGGTGCTCGGAACGGATCGCCGACACCACGACCCAGTCATCGGTATGCTTCTCGAAAAATGCCCGCTCGTCCTTTTTCGCGGATTGGCCGGGTTCGAGCACCCTCCCGTGGATCATCTCCCAGGCATCCGGGTACCAGTCGCGGATCGTCGTTTCCGCACATGCCTTCTCGAAGTCCGTGAAGAGCTGGGGGAAGGCTTGGGCGACGGCCGCCCAATGGCAGTCCTCTTCATACCAGCCGCCATTGGCACGGAGCATGTCATGGACTTTGCGATTTCGCTCCGTCGACAGACGGAACCCGCCATGGCCTGCCGTTGAGTGAGCCACGACGCCCTCGGCATAGACGGTCGCTCCCTGCGCGTTCCCCATGGCGTGTGGGCACGGGAATGGATCTCGCGACGTCCCAGAGCAGCGCTCTGGCGCTGGTGGAGAGCGCGCTCCTCGACATGCGCGCGAAATGCCGCCTCGTCGGCAAGCTCTCCGGCATGGCCGTAGAAATCGCCGAGCGTCCATTCGGCCATAGGCCGGCGGATACGCCAGCCCGTGACAAGATAGTGCCGGCCATCGCGGCCCGGAGCCATGGCGAACGCCGTTTCACCGACAAGCGCAACGGGATAACCTTCGACGCTTCGGCCAAAAGAAACTCCCGGAGAACCGGGGGTTTCGACGACATGGGTTTCAGAACTTCGCGCAGTCATGCTGCCGTCCTCCCTTCTATGGTGTCCGCCGCTACCGTGTCGGCCGTGACCTGCTGAAACACGGCGTTCGAATAGCCGTGGCAAGCAAGCCATTCCTCGGCGGCCGCGCGATTGGCGGCAAGATGGACAAGCTCCGCATCGTCGCCGGCGCGGTCGAGCACCAGGACGGAGCCGATTGCGGGTCGCTCCTTGACCGAAAACTTCAGGTCGCTGTTCACCGAGAACGTCTGGTGGACGCGCAGCACAATGGTTCCCTGACTGCCATAGTCGCCCTTGTGCAGGGTGATCGAGGCGGGCAGCGTCGTACTGCCGACGCGGGCCTCGGCCTGTTTGCGGATAAGGCGACCGCCGCCGTTGCGATTTTCCCAGGCTGCGAGCTTCTTGCGATGCCGCTCTGGCGGGCGTGGGGATCCGTCGGAATAAGTCACGATGGATGCGAGTGGAACAAGGTCATAGATTAATTGGGCGGACATAGTTTTCTCCGTCTCATGGTGAACAGAACCGCCGCCGGTGATGTGCCGGCGGCGGAACGATCGTTCGAAGGGAAACGTAAGGCGCAGCCGCCTACTCGACGGCCACCTTGTAAGGCTCGATCTGTTCGTCGGTGAGGTCCTCGTCCTGCGCAGCGTCATCGTCGCCGACATGGTCATGTGCAGGATCGACGATCGCATCGCCGTCGAGCTCGTCCTGGTCCTCCGGCGTGCCGTCGTCAGGCTGTTCCCTGGCCTCGTTCTTCTTCAGCCAGGAGGTCAGCTTTTCCGGAGTAGGCCAAAACCGCGCCGACGGGTGGATGAAGCGGCCTTCCTTGAAATGCTCGACAAGGGCCGCACGGAACCGGGCGAATATTCAAGCAGCCGGGGAACTGACAAGCGGCGCAAAACACCAAGCTTGATCGGAGGCCGGGAAAGTGTCTCGCTTGACGATTCGGAAAGACCCGCTGTTTATACCTTTTTCATCGGCTTTTTTCTTTATCGTTGGCGTCGGAATTGTCCTGCCAGCATGGTTGGCTTTTCATATTGGCGGTTCGGGTTTGGTTGACGTCGTGTTGCTGTCGTCCAGCGTGGCGGGTCTGGTACTCGCACCAGTCGCCGGCCATCTAGTCGATGGTCATGTCGAGCAAAGAACTGAGGTCTTTCAATTTGAACTAATTCCCGCAGCCCCGACCGTCAGACCGGTCTTGTCGCGGGCGCCGTATCCACATCTGACAAGCGGAGCGTGTCGCCCCCTTTTCGCCCTCATCCGGCGAACAATTCCTTGTAACCGGTCGTCACCATCCAGTTCGCCCGATCGAGATGGCTTCGCACGATTTTCCGGGCGCGCTCCGGCTCTTGCACCGGATCGATGCCGAGGATGACCTGCGCCATCTCCCCATAGCTTGCCTCATCGGCACCTGCATCCAGGAGCCTCAGGTAGGTCGTGAAGTGCTGACGGTCGTAGGTGGTCAGGCTGTCAGACCAGGGCACTTCTTCTTTAAGACCTGGTTTAACCTCTGGATATTTCATCATGATATCGGGCTCCGGAAGTAAGTGATTGAGAGCGATTGTTTCTTTTCGCAGCCTAACCAAGCGGATGGGAAACATCGTAGCCAAGACAACATCGCGATCATGACCCGCAAGCGCCCGCTCGAGGCGATATGCGCATCTTCTGAGCGGTTCAACCCAGGTTAGGGATGAATTGCAAAAAGCTCAAGACCGTCCTCGGTGCCGACGAGCATCGCGATAGTCCTGCCGGGCTGTATTTGCTTTCGGTGGCGACCGCCACCATGAAGCGACGCTTCGCCGACTGTGTTTCACGCCGCCTGGAGAGTTTCATGACAGAAGAAGCCGAAAAAAATCGACACCCTCGTCGAGCTCACCGCCGATGTCGTCTCAGCCTATGTCTCCAACAATCCGATCCCGGTGGGGGATCTCCCTGCCCTCATCGGCCAAGTGCACGCGGCCCTGAAAGGGACGGCCGGAGGTGTCTCTGCAGAAGTGCCGGTTGCCCTTACGCCTGCAGTCCCGATCAGGAAGTCGGTGACACCGGACTACATCATCTGCTTGGCCCGCAGCGGCTCGGCAACGGTCGCGGCAAGCCGCATCAGCTCGATGCCGAACCCTGGATCGATAGTTTCGATTTTATCTGCGAGAAGCCGGGTCAACCGCTTTGTGTCACGCACCGGCATTGCTGTCCCGACACGGATCGCCTCGATGCGATTGTCGACGCGGAAGAACAGAAGATCGAGCCGGCGTGCGCCAAGCCCTCGCGTCTCGAGTGAGGCGCACAGTTCAGCGACCAGCTTGCCGGATAGCGCGCAATTGTTTCTGCCGCGCCGATCGGCTCGGCAAAATTGCGGCGCGCTTCGACGATTTCCTGCGGCCGGATCGGCTCGATCGGTTCGCTCATCCGTCCAAAAGCCTGGTCGAGACGACGGCCGGGTTCCGGTCCAAAACGCAAGGCGAGCGACGCGCGCGGCCTGCCGCCAAGATCAGCGATTGTCTCGAAGCCAAGCCGTCGCAGGCTGTCAATCGTCGCGGAGGGAAGGCGAAGGGCAGCGATCGGCAAGGGCAGGATCGCTTTTGCAATCTCGCCGGATGGAACCACAAGCGCGTCTGCCGTGTACCGAAGCGGGCCAGAGCGTGGGCGGCACCCCAGGTGTCGGCGACTGCGGCACGCGCGGCGAAGCCGGACGCGCAAGACGATCTACCATATCGGTGAGCATTGCCGCCTCGCCGCCATGCAGATGGTCGGCGCCGGTCGTATCGATCACGATGCCGTCCAGCGGATCGGCAGCGACGATCAGCGCGTAGCGGCGCAGCGCCCACAGCGCCAACCGCTCGAGTGCGATTTCGTCGGCCTCGGGCTCAGCGTCATGAATCGCGAGACCCGGGACGAGAGCCTGCCCCTTGCTCGCTGGCATGCCGACACGCAGACCGGCGGCGCGCGCTGCCCCGTCGGCGGCAAGCACAACACGGCGGCGGCCGTCGCGGCCGATCAAAACGAGCGGCGTCTCAAGCGGAGGCGCGGTGTCGCCCGATTTCCTTCTGAAGCGGTCTGTCGGCCACATCGGAAGGAAGAGCGATACGACCTTGGCATCGCATGCCTCCACTGTAAAATCCGCACTCTCTCCTGCTCGGCATCGGATCAACTCGAGCTGACATCTTGCGCGCCCAAACCCCCTGAACGGGCAATGGTGTCGACGGCAGGACCGACACCCGCCAGCGTGTCTCGGCGGCGGTCGGCTTGCCGAAATCGGTTGCCTCCGTCTGGCGGCGCCAGCGGCGAATGGCGATCCCGATGGCGGCCGGAGCTTTCGGCGGCAAGCTGAAGCCGCCGCAAGGCCGTCATCGAAAGCCGGGCAATCTCGGCAACGACAGGGCCAAAACCGCCACGAAGGCGTTCTTCGAAACAGGCGAGAACTGATTTTTCGTCGCCGGCTTCGACATAGATCACCCTTCCCGGAGGCAGGCCGGCCTGTTCGATCGCAGGCGCGAAAAGATCGGGCCGGGTAACGCACCACAGCACCTTGCCAACCGTGCGCGCGGCAATACCGGCAGCGAAGAGTGCCGCGGCCGCGCCATCGACGGCGCCATTTCCACCACCCGCGACGTCGTGCAGACCGCCAAAGACCAATCCCCTCCCGGCAGTACACTGTCGATCGCGACCACTCCGAACGGCAAAACCGTGCGGGCGCGCGCGTTTCCGCCTTCGAGACGCGCAATGCGGTCTCGAAGCTCGGAAATGGCAGCAGGGGCGCCGATACACTCATCTGACCCTTGAAACGCAGAAAGCCCGCGATATGTTCTACATTTGTTCTCGTCTTGGCTGGAGTCAACCGGATGATGTCGTGCCCCTGCGGAAGGAGGCATTCGATGCTCGGGCCTTTGCCGTGCCAGATCAGTCGCCGAAGCAATTGAAGCGAATGGCAATGAAATCCCGCACCGCGTCGCTTAGGCTTCCGTTACATTGGCTACAATGCGGCTAGAAGCTTCATAGCCACCTCTGGGGATGTGACTAAGGACCCCTGTTCTTATAGTCGCAGTGGCCGGATTCGAACTTTATCCGGAGTCCGAGTGTCCAATGAGTGTGTAGATTGAGCTTCCAGAGGATGGTTAGAGATCCAACGCCTTGGCTAGCATCGGCTCAAGAACTAGATCAGGCCGACCTCCCTTTTGGCGAAGCTCCATAGCTTTGATGATCTTCGTGCCTTCGTGGCTGTGCTTCCAGTCCCGAGATGCTTCGGCCGCGACGACGAGGTAGTCGGTCCGGCCGCAGACGGTCTCCTTCCAATCACCACCGCGTTCGAAAATCATCCCGGCGATTACCTTTCGAGGACCGATTACGAATTTTCCCGTAAGGACGAACATCCGGTTCGGAATCACGAACTGGCTTGCATCCTCCAAGGCGCCGTCAATGACACCTACGTTGCCGAAGGTAGCCAGCCCCGTGTCTGTCGCGCTGTCGCCGACAAGACGCGAAATCCACCCGCATATGTCTTCAGCCTCCTCGGCGGTTATGCGACCGTCTGCGATGGACCTTCTGGCGGTCTCTCCGAGAGATGCCACGCGGCTATCCTTCAGCAGAACCACACTCGAATCCAACCTGGTCAGCAGTTTTTCGACCTCTGTCGGTGTGATGGAGTTGTCGCAGGCGATGCCGGCACAGAACCCGTAGAACTCGTTGACTTCGTCCTTGTCATTGGCGACCGCAAACTCCCGCGAGCGTATGCCGATTATTGTTTCAAGGACGGCGTAGACCTCCTCCGGCGCGTCACCCCAGATGTCCAGATCGCGGATGAGTTCGGCAGCATCATCGTCGTGAAGAAGGGACAGGAACTGTTCAGATTCGGCCCTGAGGGGCGGCATCTCCGCTCGCTCGACCCGCTCGCTGGCCATCACGCCCTTCAAGAATCCGAGCCAGTACCCCAACGCCTTGCGGTGATTTGCCTGCGCATGGATTCTCCCGAGCGCGGGCCCCTCGTGTTCGAGTGTACCACTCCCTTTCCGGAACAATTCAACCATTGTCGCCCCCCTCGACTGTATAGATTTCTATTGTGTATCAGAAGTCAAACCCTTCATCTATCCGCCGGCCAAGACAACGCGTGTGGCCGAAGCCGAGTTTCGCTCTTCGTGATCCCAGTTCCTGAGCGGCCGACGAAAGATGATGCTCTGGACCCACCAGGGATCAGCCAGCCCGAAGTCGCCGGAGCGGCCGACGCTGCTTTGTCACTAGCGCAGTCGTGCTCGTCCTCAAGGGACGCTCCGCTCAAGCCCTTGCGGACTGCGCGCGCCAGCGCTTGACGGGACGCGCGACGGCGGCGCCGGGGATCAGGCTTGGGTTACAGACCCGCCTCGGCGGGAAACTGGCGGGATCATTGCTGCGAAGGCGGTCATAGGCCCGATTAGGGAAGGTCAAGGTCGAGAAGCGCTTACTGGGCGCTTCCGTTCTCCGACCAATGCGAGAGCCCCGAGCCGGGGTCAATGTACCGCCCGATGGTTCGCAAGTAGGCGACGATCTCAGTCAGCAGAAAATCGCGATCGCCAAATTCTTCACCTATGCGCTGGAGTTCATCCTCCGCCGCCACCATTTCCTCGATGTCGCCCAGGCAATAGTTGAAATGACCGATGGCACAGATGTCACAGCCGGCCTTGATCACTCTGTCTACGAAGGCAGGAATGTCGCTTGCCTTCATGAGTCGCCTGTCTGCCATTTTGAGGGTCTCTCCTCACGTGCCTCCCGTCTTATTATCAATCACCGCGTGCACTGGCAAACTGCCTGGTTGTACAGGCTATGCGCCGTGATCTGCATCCGGCAGCAAATTCTTCGGCAGGAACCTTCGATTGCATCTGCCGAATTCTCGCGTATTCTGCGGCTGCGCATGTAAGCACAAGGTGGCGCCTGGCGCTTCGACGAGCCACCCCTTCAAGAACCAGCGTCGGCATGGCGACCGAAAGTGCTGAGGCAAGAGACCGCCATTCCAAAAAGGAAACATTCGTCATGGATACCCATGCCGTTATTGCGTCCCTGCCAGTCGCCGGGGCCGACCGGGCTGTGCTTATTGAGACCGCAAATGCCGCGTTCGAAAGGGTTATTGAGCGGATCGAGCCGGCCAACGAGGAGCTAACTCGCACCCTTTGGGATGCCGAGTCTTATGTCGATAATGAAATCACCGCAGACATGTTGCCGATTTCACGGGACGAGGCTGCGTACCTCGTCGACGTGTTCCTGGTGCATCATGTCATTGGATCAGCTGTCGCAGCAGACGAGGAGGCCGTTGAATCCTGGCCTTGAACCTCGCCGGAGGCAGCTGGGTCTGCCTGCTGTGATCTGGCGGGTAGCGCGAGCAATGCCGTGACCTTTGCCGCCACCTCTTCAAGGGTGGCGGTGAGGCGGTTTATCTGCGAGGCGGTGGCGGCCAGTTCCGGGCCGTAGCGGGTGACGAGATATTCCCGGTTCTGGCTCAGAGACTGGAGATGCTTGGCTGTTTTCGCGCGAAGGCGCAGGCCCGCTTCTAGGGCGTGCTCCGTGCGTCTCGACAGGTCGTGCTGCAGTTTTCGGACCTGATTGGCATTGTGCCCACGGTGCAGCAAAAGCGCGGTCAGGTAGAGTTCGATCGCATGGATCGCCGCCAATCGGAACGGCGCTCTGGTAAGCGGCTTTCCGGGTCGGCCGAGTTGAAGCAGGTGGTTTGCCGCCTTGCGGTATTCCTCCGCCAGCTCGTGAACCTGCTGCGGGGATGCCAGCTCACCGGGATATTTGCGTTCTTCAATCGCCATATAGCGCGTGCCATTTCCTAAGAGCTATAGCCGCAAGTTGATCAGTAACAATAGCAAGAGGCCGGCAATGACCCACGCTGCAATCCGTATGGAGGACAGGAGGCCGACCGTTTGAGGGTCCGCGGCTGACGGTCGGTGATCGGGTTGAGCCTGAACAATCGGGTCAGCCAAGTCTTTCGGACTTGCATCCCTATCAGTCCACTCCTCCGTGTCTTCCGCAGCCGCGGCGTGGCCACCGTCGGCCTGCCCTTCGGCGTTGCCCTTGCCGTGTATTTCGCCTGCCGTCCCCTCCGGCGTTTTCGGTGTCGCCTTCGAAAGATCGGCCGCATGGCGAATGTTGAGCTGTGCGTATTGCGCTCGACCGAGGCGCGGAGGATCGATCTCGCAATCGGGTGGAATCTCGATCTTCTGGGCGTTTTTGTCGGCCAGTATCTTGATCCGGTTTGTTGAGGTCGATGGCGACCAATCGGAATAGAAGCCGGGCACCCGACCCACAAAGAATAACACCTCCTCCAAGGCAGAGCTGGCGACCATCTCCGCATACCGCGCAAATCTGTCAGGGCGCACGAACAGGTAGAAGCCAATGCAGTCGGGCGTGGTTTCTTCGCGGAAATCAATCTCCGAGGTGTAGCTTACGACACCCCAAGCCACGCATTGTTCCTGCTCGTCGTTGACGGCGGATGGAATTATCGAAAGACTGATGTCTGTAATTGTCCGGCCGGTTCCGAACATCGAGTAGGAGGGAGGCCGCGCCGCGCCGAAAGGGTGCAGTTTCGCGGATATGCTCTGCTTCGCGATCACAGTGTTGATCTCGTCGTGGGGCGCACCTGACATGAGAGACCCGACGGTCAACGTGTCATGCAGAGTCAGTTCGGTTGCCTTGAAATAGAGTGTCCATTCCCAAGGTATTTGATCGCGGTCAATTTTATTGCCATTTGCGCCGACCTCTTGGACTGACCACTCGTAGAGGTTCTTGTACTCGGCCTCAGGACAAAGAATGACCCGCCGATCGACATGGTTTTCCAAGGAAGCCTCCTTCCGCTGGGGCAAAGAGCAGAGTACGACTTCCTCGTTTCAGGAAAGCTAATGTAGCGGCCTCTCGAGGGTACGGAATGGAAGATATCATTGCACGGGTTCGCCGCACATCGAAACTTGGCATCCTAGGTGAAGTCCTAGAGCAGAATCTGATCACTCAGGCTCGTATCCTGCGGCGCAGAAGTAGTTTGAGCACTCCTCGGCGGTGAAGCGTGGCAAGGCGTCGCGGATT
>NZ_JAMYSF010000052.1:0-19074 GCF_040321775.1 Mesorhizobium sp. M0243
ATCAGATGCTGGCCTCCAATCCAGCCAGCATCTTGAATCACAAACATCCGGCTTTGGGAATCCTACGATTCTCTCAAAATAGGAATCGCTCTAGGTTGAGGTCCCAGATTGGGCGTGAACAGCTGGCGCGGACACCGGCTGACGACGGCAGTCACAGCCTACCATGCCGATCAGAATTTGTAGCTCAAGCTCGCGGAAACCGTATGGGTGCTTGGCTTCAAGATGGTTGGCCCAAGCTGGTCGTTCGCAAAATCGTGACTGCCGAAATGAGCATATGCATAATCGACGCCGACAATCCACTTCTCGTTGAGCGCATAGTCGACACCGGCGCCAATGGTCCAGCCAATGTAGGTTCGGCTTTGAGGATCGCTGCGATCCCCCGTGGTGGAATAGAAGACGTCATCTGCGTGCAGAAAAGCGATGCCGCCCTTTACATAAGGCATGAACCTATCTGCCGCGTAGCCAACCTTTGCAACAATGTGAGCTTGCCAGTCCGAGTGTACATTGATCTCTTCGTCATCAAACGTACTGTCCGCACCCTCGTTGAAAACTGCAACCAGCGATGCCTCGCCGCCGAGTACGAAATTGTTCGCGAACTGATAATTGTATCCGACTTTGCCACCAATTTCGGCTGACGTGTTGTCGGCATTGTAGCCGGAAGGATCGTAGTTCGGGATGTCGAAATCGCCCTTCAGGTAGTTCACCCCGGCGACGATACCCACATAGCCCCCAGTCCAGATGAAACCGGCAGGCGCCACATCCTGCGATGGCACATTGATGATCGGGTCGGCGGCAAGCGCCCCGCCCGTGAGGGCCAAAAGCAGTGCTGAAGAGAGAATGATCGTCTTCATGATATCCCCAAGGTTCTACGCTGCTTAATCTACACACCAGCCCAAGCTTGAAAAGCGCTTCCATGTGATTGGAAACGTTTGGAATATGAGCGTTGTGAAACTGCCACACATTCGTGAATCGATTTGAACTCAAGGTTACAAGCGATTCAACGCGCCAATCGGCTTCCATCTCGTGCCGCCGACAGCCTCAATTCGTGTCTAAGAGCTGGAATTTTTGGTCTGTGCTACCCTTCGGGTGCCCGGAAAGGGTGTCTCGTGGAAAGGCGGAAAGGACTTCGGGGGCAAGTCCTGCTTTGAATTGGTCGGAGTGGCCGGATTCGAACCGACGACCCCTTGACCCCCAGTCAAGTGCGCTACCGGGCTGCGCTACACTCCGGACCGGTCGCGATGTATCGTGATAACCCCGTGCGGGTCAACCGAATTCCGCGACTTTTATCCCGCTGCGATTGCCGGTGCCGGCGAGCCCTGCAAGGCAGGCCGCAACAGCCGCTGATGGCTGTATTCCAGCGCGATGGCGCCCCAGATCAGGCCGAGCAGCAGGTAGACATGGCGCCAGTGGTCGATGTCGATGAAGGTGCCGAGCCCGATATTGCCGATGAAGGCGACATAGGCGCACAACAGATAGGGCTGCCACGGCCGGTCGCGCAGCAGGATGCGGAATCCGGCTGCCATCGTCCAGGCGACGAGTGTGAGGAACGACACGAAGCCGAGCCAGCCATAGTCCATCAGCATTTTCAGCCAGATGTCGTGGGTGTCCTCGCCGAAGATCGTGCCGAAGACCAGCGGGCCGATGCCGAACGGATGCTCCATCGCCATCTGGAAGCCGATTGTGTAGCGGGCGAAGCGGCCGAGGCGGGCGGTGTCGTAGCTCTGTTCGAGATGGGCACGGTTGGAGAACATCTCCGACACGCCGGGCAGCTGCAGGATGACGATCATGGCGACGACCAGCAGCGCCAGTGCGGCCATCGTCATCACCACCACGCGCAGCCGGAACTTGCCGCTGGCGCTCTGCAGGAACAGGCAGCCGGTGAGCAGGACGGCCGAGACGGCGAACATGCCCCAGGCGCCGCGTGAGAACGAGAAGAAGATGCCGGCGGTGATGATCAGCAGCGGTACCGCCAGCAGCGGCATGCGTGTCACCGGTCCGGTCAAAAGCAGATAGAGCAGATAGATGCCGGGCAGCACCAGGAAGGGGCCGAACACGTTCGGGTCCTGGAAGGCGCCGGCGGCGCGGTCGTATTTGGTGAACATCTCCGCGCCCGGAAAGGCATGGAAGTAGCCTGCAATGCCAAGCAGCGAGGTGGCCATGGCCGAAACCACATAGGCAATGAAGATCAATCGGTAGAGGCCCGGCTGTACGGCGGTGATCGATGCGAAGAACACCGCGCTGAAGGCGAGAAACAGCGAGACGGCGAGATAGAGCGGTGTGTTGGCGAGGTCCGCCATCTGCGTCATGGAGATCATGCCGCCGATGTTCATCGTCACCAGCAGGACCAGCAGCGGCGTGGCCGCGCGGGAAATCCGCAAGCCGAAAAGCGCCCAGATGGCGATCAGCCCGGCCATGTAGAGCTCATAGGGCGCCGGCTCGCTGATGACGAAGCCGGACAGCAGAATGCCGAGGAAGACCGCGCCCGAGGAAATCAGCGCGACCAGCTTGGCGTTGACCGCCGCGCGCGGCAAATCATGGCTGATCGCACTCAATAGGCGTTTTCCGTATTGAGCAGCCGGAGCGGCGTCAAGAACAGGATTCGCAAATCGAACAGCAGCGACCAGTTCTCGATGTAGAAGAGATCATACTCCGTGCGCATGCGGATCTTCTCGTTGGTGTCCATCTCGCCGCGCCAGCCATTGATCTGCGCCCAGCCGGTGACGCCGGGCTTGACCTTGTGGCGGGCGAAATAGCCGTCGACAACCTCGTTGTAGAGCAAATTATGCGACTGTGCGGCGATGGCATGCGGGCGTGGACCGACCAGCGACAGCGAACCCAGCAGCGAGTTGAAGAACTGCGGCAGCTCGTCGATCGAGGTCTTGCGGATGAAGCGGCCGACGCGGGTGACGCGCGGGTCGTTCTTGGTCACCGTCTGCTTGGCGGTCGGATCGGCCTTGTCCGTATACATCGAACGGAACTTGTAGACCTCGATGATCTCATTGTTGAAACCGTGCCGCTTCTGATGGAACAGCACCGGCCCCTTGCTGTCGAGCTTGATGGCGATGCCGGTCGCCAGCATCACCGGCGAGAACACGACGATGCCGATCAGGCTGAAGACAATGTCGAAGGCGCGCTTGGCGACCGAATCCCAGTCGTTGATCGGCTTGTCGAAGATGTCGAGCATCGGCACCGCGCCGATGTAGGAATAGGCGCGCGGGCGAAACTGCAGCGCGTTGGAATGCGCCGAAAGCCGGATGTCGACCGGCAGCACCCACAGCTTCTTCAGCAACTGCAGAACGCGCGATTCGGCCGTCAGCGGCAGCGATACGATCAGCATGTCGATGCGGGCGATGCGGGCGAATTCGATCAGTTCCGAAATGGTGCCGAGCTTGGGGTAGCCGGCGACGATGGGCGGCGAGCGCTTGTCGCCGCGATCGTCGAAGATGCCGCAGATGCGGATATCGTTGTAGGGCTGCTTTTCGACCGAGCGGATCAGGATTTCCGCCGCCTTGCCGCCGCCGACGATGACGGCGCGCCGCTCCATGCGGCCATCGCGCGCCCAGGCCCGGATCAGCTTCGACATCACCAGCCTGAGGCCGAAGATGAGAACGAAGCCGATGACGAACCAGCTGCCGAACAAAAGGCGCGAATAGTCCTGCGACATCTTCATGACGAATGCCGTCAGCGCCATCAGGGCGAAAGTGCCGGCCCAGACGAGCAGCACGCGGCCGAAATTGGCGATGGGCCGCATCAGGGCGACGATCTGGTAGCAGTCGGTGACGTCGAGCAGCACCACGGCAAGGAACGAGCCCGCTGCGATCGTCACCGGATATTGCCAGGCGAGATAGTTGAAGAACCCGACATAGTGGAAATAGACGGCGAGTCCGGACAGGAACAGCAAGCCGAATTCGACCATGCGCAGGACACCGCTGACCATGATCGGCGACATCGTATCGCGCCGGTACTGCGAGGCGACCTGGCGGGCGACATCGTTCATGCCGCTTGGCGTGTCGCCGTCGGCCGGGCCGTCGAATTTACGCACCGCCTCTGCTGAAAAGCGGCGCGCGGGGTCGATCTCGTTCATGAGGGCTTTCCGCAAGCTTCCCCCCGGTCATAGCAAAAGAGAGCTAAGAAACCCTTGAAACAACGCATGGCTTTGGAACGGCTTGGTCCTGCGCCTACCTGTCGAGTGCGGCGAAATAGGCCTTCTCGATGTCGGCGGCCATCACATCGGCGCCGAAGCGTGCCTTGAGGTTGGCGCCATCGGGCATCAGGTCGCGATAGGCGGCCGGGTCGGCCAGCGCCTGGCTCATCCTGTCGGCGAGCTCGATCGCGTCAGGTCGGATCAGGGCAGGGGAACCGGTGTCGAATATCTCCGGAATGCCGCCGACCGCGGTTGCGATCATCGGTTTTCCCGCGGCAAGCGTTTCCAGGACGATATAAGGCATGGCTTCGGCGCGCGAGGGAACGATGATAAGCGCGGCAAGGGCAAAGGCCTCCCTGGCCGGCATCGGCGGTAGGAACCGGACATGGCGCTCGAGCCCGAGGCGTTTCACTTGCCCGTGGTAACGCGGAAGGTCGTCGCCATCGCCAACCATCACCGCGGTCAGCGCGCGGCCGAACCGCGGGCCGGCAAGGGCCAATGCGTCGATGAAGATGTCCGGTCCCTTCAGGTCGCGCATCATGCCGATATAAAGCAGGTCGGCTGCGTCCGGCGCGGTGATCACCGGCTCGAATTCAGTGGCGCGCAGGCCGTTATAGACGAGGGTGTTGGGAATGGGCGGTTCGCCGACCTTGTGGCGATAGGTCCGCCGCTCATAGTCCGAGACAAACAGCAGAGAGTCGGTGAAGCGAGCCATGAAGCGCTCGAGCGCGAAGAACAGCTTTCCGATGACCGTGTTCTCGTCATAGTGGAGCGAGCCGCCATGCGGCGAATAAAGGCGGGCTACGCGAGACCTTGATACCCGCAACAATGAGCCGAACAGACGGGCATAGGCGCCACCCTTGGCGCCGTGCCCGTGCAGTACGTCCGGCCGCAATTCCTTGATGATCCTGTACGTGCGCCAAGCCGAGGCAAGGTCTCCGGAACCGACGTGGCGCTGCATCGGCGTGCGATGAATGCCGAGCGCCAGCATGTCCTTCATCTGCTCGAACAAATGTTCCTCGAACGCGCCGCCTGTCGTCGAATCGCAGACGATGCCAACGGAATGCCCGGCGGCGACCTGCGCCTCGGCCAGGTCGCGCACATGCCGGAAAATTCCTCCGACGGGTGAGCGAAAGCAATGGACGATCCTGAGCCTGTCCGCCACTTGATATCTGTCAGAACAGACGTTCGCGGACGTAGACCGTATCGCCGGGCAGCAGCGGGTCGGAGGTGACCACGCGGCCGGTCATCACCTTGCCGTTGATGTCGCGGGTGATGTCGACGCTTTCCTGGTTGGCGCGCGGCGTGAAGCCGCCGGCAATGGCGATCGCCTTCTGCACCGTCAGGCCGGGAACATAGGAATATTGGCCGGCGGCACCCACTTCGCCCATGACGAAGATCGGGCGGTAGCGGTCGATCTCGACCGAAACGTCGGGATCGCGCAGATAGCCTTGCCGCAATTTGTCGGCAATCTCCTTTTCCATTTGCTGCGCGGTGTGGCCGCGCGCTGGTATGGCGCCGACAAGCGGGAAGGAGAGATAGCCGGATTGATCGACGCTGTAGGTGTTGGTCAGCCCGTCCTGCTCGAACACGGTCACGCGGACGCGGTCGCCGGCGCCAAGACGGTAGGGCTGATCGAGCACCTCATGGAAGGCGGCCGGCGTCGGCCGGTAGCTGGAACAGCCAGCCAGCATCGATACGGCAAGCAGCGCGCGAAACAGGGAAGCAGTGCTTTTCATGGCCGGACAGGTACCTTCGACTGGTCGCTGCAACGTCGCAGCAACTCTAGGGATCGAGGTCCGTTATCATCCTGTTAGGGTTAATGGCCGGTAAAGGGAGCGGCCGACACGTGGCGCATCGGCAAGAGTTTTTGTGATTTTTGGCGGTTTTGTTTGTCACCCGCCAGTAAACCCTAACGGAAACTTACCACGATCTTAACGGCTGAGTTACCATAGTTGTTTACGGTGCGTGCTGACCCAGTATCGGAGTAGGGATGCATGTCCGTTCAGTCCGCGGCCGCAGATGTCGATGTCGATCTCAGGCAGCTCTTCGCCAGCCTGGCGAGGAACTGGCTGCGTATAGTCCTCGTCGTCCTGTTGGCAACCGGGCTGGCCTTCGCTTTCGCCTCGCTGGCAACCCGGCACTACAAAGCCGAGACGCAGGTGGAGATCGCGCCGCGCGAATCCATCTACACGCGGCCGGCCAGCAACAACAACGACACCGACAAGCCTATTCTCGACGAACAGGGCGTCGCCACCCAGGTCCAGATCATTTCCTCCAACGAAATCCTCAAGCAGGTCTCGCAAAAGCTCGGTCTGGAAAAACTGCCCGAGTTCAATGAAGCGCTCGACATGTCGGCGCTGAGCCGCGCTCTGGTCCTGGTCGGCCTGAAAAGCGACCCGATGGAAATTCCGACGGAAGAGCGCGTGCTCAAGAAAATGCACGAGAAGCTCAACGTCTATGGCGTCGAGAAGACCCGCATCATTGCCATCGAGTTCTCATCGGAAGATCCCAAGCTCGCGGCCGCCATACCAGACGCGATCGCCGCCGCCTATATAGCGGGGCAAGGGGCGGCCAAGCTCGAATCGAACAGCGCCGCGGCGGACTTCCTGGCGCCGGAAATCGCCGACCTGCAGCGGCAGGTCAAGGATGCCGAGGCGAAGGTCGCCGCTTATCGCGCCCAGTCCGATCTTCTGATGGGTGGCAACAATTCGGTGCTGGCCACCCAGCAGCTTTCAGAACTGTCGAGCGAACTGTCGAAAGTGCGCGCCAACCGCGCCGCTGCGGAAGCGACCGCCGACGGTGTGCGCAGGGCGCTGCAGAATGGCGGTTCGCTGGATGCCGTGCCGGAGGTTCTGTCATCGGACCTGATCCAGCGCTTGCGTGAGCGACAGGTCGAATTGCGCTCCAACATCGCCGATCTGTCGACGACACTGCTTGGCAATCATCCGCGCATTCGCGCGCTGAAATCGCAACTGTCCGATCTCGACGCACAGATCCGCAGCGAGGCCCAGAAGATCATGAAAGGCCTGTTGATGCAGGCCGAGACGGCAAAGGCCCGCGAGAACCAGCTTGTCGCAGACGTCAACACGTTGAAGGCCGCTTCGGCGCAGGCCGGCGAACAACAGGTCGATCTCGACGCACTGCAGCGCGACGCGACCGCCAAGCGACAGCAACTCGAGCTCTACCTGACCAACTACCGCGAAGCCGCTTCGCGCCAGGATCGCAACTATCTGCCCGTCGACGCCCGGATCGCCTCGAAGGCTTCGGTTCCCTCCGAGGCCTATTTCCCGAACGTCGGGCCGATCGTCGGCGCGGCTTTCGCCGCATCGCTGCTGATCATGGCCATCGTGACGCTTCTGCGGGAGCTGTTTTCAGGCCGCGCGATGCGGCCGGCGAGCGGTTCCCGTTTCGAACGGATCGATGAGGTCGCAATGCCCCATGTGGCGCAGGCGCCGGTCGCCAAGCCATTTCTCCGCCAGGAGCCTGCCGTTTTGCAGGACCCCGTCGTTCGCCAGGAGCTGCCTGAACCTGCGGATGAAGCAGATGCGGAGCCCTATGCCGCCGCGATGCCGGCCATGGTCGAGGCGCCGGATGTGGTCGCAATGCCCGCAACTGCGGCGACAGAGCAAACGGCTGTCGAGCCCGAACCGGCGCGTTCCACCTTGGGCGAGATCGATATCGAGAAAGCTGCCGAAAAGCTGATCTCCAGCGGTGCGGCGCGCGCCATATTCGTCTCGCCGGAAGGCGACGAGGCGGCTGCATCCGCGATCCTGGTGGCGCGCGAGGTCGCCGACGCCGGCCTGCGCGTGCTGTTGCTGGACCTCACTGCGTCGGGGGCCGCCTCGCGGCCGATGCTGGACAGCGGCCTTTTCCCGGGCATCACCAACCTGCTCGCTTCGGAAGCGCAGTTCAGCGACGTCATCCACGCCGATCTCTACTCGGACTGTCACGTCATTCCCGTCGGAACCGCCGATCCGGTTCGTGCCATGCGTGCCGCCGACCGGCTGCCGATCATCATGCAGTCGCTGACGACAGCCTACGACCTCGTCCTGGTCGAGTGCGGACCGGCCGACGCGCAAGGCATCGGCCGTCTGACTGGCGACGCCACCGAGGTCTTTCTCTCCATGCTGGAGGCCGACGACGAGGTGACGCAGGCTGCGGTCAAGCTGATCGAGAACGGCTATCCCGACCTGACGCTGGTGACGCCGCTCGGCCACGAACCGCCCGGCAATCCGGTGCCGGGACGGCGCACTGCCGCCGCCTGAGAGAGCCGCGGATCGTTTGGCGGAGCCGCTCAGCGGTTCGCCCGATCTATCCCAGTTCAAGCGTCGTTACGCCGAACACCCTTTGCAGGTCCAGTTCCGGGGCAGGACCTTTGTACATGCGCGTGGTGGTGAAGGTCGGCGCAAAGCCGGCCGCATCGAGCGCAGTTATGAAGCCGGTATTGTCGGCGGGGACGTCGATGTGCAGCTCACCGCCCTCACAGGCACGGGCCAGTCCCTCCAGGAGTTGCAAAGCGATTTCCATACCGTCGGCAAACAGCGGGCCGATCTTGAAGCCGGATCGACAGCGGCGCGCCACACCAAAGCCGGTCACGCCGCGCGAACCGATCGCCGCCAGCCCATGATGCGGCTCCTGCAGCCATCGCTTCAGAAAGGTGCCTCGGGGCGCCAGAAAACAATGGGAGTCATAGGCGATGACATCGGACAGGAGCTGCGTTGTAATCATCCGCAACCCATCGTCCCTGACCGCCAGGCCTGCCTTGCGCCCGGTGAAGCGGATGGTCTCGTAGGCCGGTGCGAAGCCCTTGCGCCGGTAATTGGCCTGCTGCTCGACGACGCCGTCAAGGCCGACGGTCCGGCCAGCGAGCCTTTTCATGCCGGCGTCCCACACTGTCTTGCCGTAGCCCATGCCGCGCATGTCAGGCCGGGAGATGTAGAGGCCGATGAAACCGAATTCGCTTCCATAGGCCACGGCCGAAATTGCCGCGGCCATGTCGTCGCCGACAAAGGCGCCGATGAAGCCTTCGGGGTCCGCCGCCTGGAGCATCGCCGGGTCGTCAAGACCTGGGTTCCAGCCTTCCGCGGCCGCCCAGTCGACGAGAAGCGCCAGTTCCTGCAGGGACAGTGTGCGGATGATCGGCTTCATGGTGTCAGCTATCTTCTTCCGAGGGCGCTGCCTGGCCGGCGGCTTTGCGGCGCAGCACCTTGGTCAGCTTCCAGATCACCGGGCTGTTCTTGACGAAGGCTTTCAGCCGCGCGCCTTGCCGAAGCGTCAGCGCCAGCATGCGGCCCTTCACGGTCAACGGGACCAACACTTCGAAATGCCGCGTTTCGATATCGCACCACAGCCGCTTGTAAGGCTCATCTCCGACCGAAAAGTCATAGACCTCGAAACCGGTCTCGCAGGCTTCCTGGATGTTGTCGAAGAACAGGAAGTCGCCGGGGCTGGCGTGCCCGAGATCGTCCTCGGCGATCGCTCCGAATTCGCAGATCAGGCGTTTGCCCGAGCGGCTTGAACCGGTGATGGCGCGCAGCTTGCCGGCAACCGCGAGTCCGTGCAGCACGAACGAAGGCTTGTCCTCGGCAAGCGCCTGCATGAACAGCGCGCGGAAGAAGCCGCGTACCTGCGCGTCGCCAAAAACATTGGCGATGCCCATCTTGCGGAAGCGGAGCTCCTTCATCTCGAAGAAGGCGTCGAGCAGCGTGTCCACCTCGTCGGGGGTGCGGGCCTCAATGCGCCGATAGCTGCCTACGGCCTCGAATTTCCGGATCTGCGACCGGTGCTTCTTGCGTTTGCGTTTGCCGCTGGCGCGGGAAAGCAGCGCATCGAAGCCGCCGGCGAGATCGACGGCCAGCGACAGATTGGGGCTGGAAAAATGGTCAAGCGATGCGAGCGGATTGGCGACGCCGTCGAGATCGGGCAGCAACCGCTCGAGCGCGACCAGATCGATGTCCGGGCGTGCCTTGGCGATGGCCGCCAGTACCGATCGGAGGGCCGGTATATCCGCCTTGGCCAGCCAGTTCGGGTCCGCGGCGACGAAGTTGCCGTTGGCGTGGCGCCCACCCATGAAGCGGGCGATCCGGAACAGCCCCTTGGAGGCAACCTCCAGCGCCAGCGAAAAAACCGGTTTGCCCTCGACACTCAGCGTCGCGACAAGCAGGTCCGGTCGTGTCTCGGCCGCCCAGTTCAGGATCCAGGCAGCACTCTGCGCCGGCCCAAACAAAGCCGAGCGGCAGAACTCGGCATAGGCCGCGAGTCCGTCCGTGGACGCCACTGAAATCGACAGGTCGGCATGGTCCCGTGGCAAGGCCCGCGACGATGCCTCGGTCGCCGCAAGCCGATTGCCGTCAAATGACGCAGTTGCGTCAACCATACCTCAATCCTTAGGGCGTATTGATCGCGATTTGGGGGTTCGCATAGGCGCATTCCGTGCTTGGATCAGCCTAGGCGCAAAAGGTGAATGAATGATCGACGGCGGGGAGGCAATCCGGAAACTGGCGCTGAACGTCGCCCGCTATACCGGCCTTGCACCGCTGGCCAAGCCGTTCATCGGCGGCATTGGCGCCATCCTGATGCTGCACCGTGTTACCGCGACCCCGGAAAAGCCGGACAGCGTCAACCGGCATCTGAATATCGCGCCCGGCTTCCTTGACGCCATGATCGCCGACATGAAGGCGCATGGCTATGCCTTCGTCTCCATGGACGAAGCGGTGGAGTGCATCAAGGTGGGCGGCAAAGGCGGTCAGTTTGCCACGATCACCGCCGACGATGCCTATCGCGACAACATGGTCGAGGCGCTGCCGGTGCTCGAGAAGCACGGCGCGCCGATCACCATCTATGTCGCGCCCGGGCTGATCAACGGCACAGCCGACCTGTGGTGGGACGTTGTCGAGGACATCGTCAACGCGCGCGATACCCTCACTCTGACGCGGCCGAACGGTCCCCTGACGATCGATTGCTCGACCCCCGCGAAGAAATTGCAGGCCAATGCACGCCTGCACGCCTATCTCACCTCGGAAGTCCGCGAGGAGGACCTGCAGGCCGTGTTGCGTGACCTGGCTCGCGCAAACGGCATCGACGCCGACGGCCCACGCTTGCGCACATTGATGAGCTGGGATGAAATCCGTCGCATCGCCGCGCATCCGCTGGTGACGATCGGCGCCCATACGATCAACCACAGCAACCTGAAGCGGCTCTCCGAAGCCGATGCCCGGCACGAGGTTGGCGCCGTGCGCGCCATGTTGCAGGCCGAACTGGGCGAAATGCCCCGCCATTTCGCTTATCCCTATGGCTATGCCAGCGCCGTCGGCTGCCGCGAAGTGGGCTTTGCCCGCGACGCCGGCTATACCTCCGCCGTGACGACGCGCCACGGCGTGCTGCGCGCCGAGCATGCCGGGTTCCTGCACGCCTTGCCGCGCATCTCCGTCAACGGCCGCTACCAGAGCCTCGCCCACATCCGCACCATGCTGTCGGGCGTGACGACGCCGCTCGCCAACGCCGGCAAGATGGTCGTCACCATCTGACGCTGGCGTTTTCGCCTAGCGCTTGGCTCTCGGCTCCAGCATCAGCCACTTGATGATGCCCATCGCCGGCAGCACCCAGAGCAGGCCGCTGAGCAAGAAAAAAAGGAAATGCACCCACGGACCCGACTCCGACAGCCGGGCGACCGCGAAGATCGATGCGACCAGCGCATAGACAATGACCAGCGCCACCAGCAGAAACATTCCGATCAGCTTTTTCAGGCGCAGGGGCATGGTGGTCTCCTGATCGAGCATGCCGGAATTCGCACAGGCGGCCTGGCCGGCTCAAGGGGTATTGGCCTCGCATAGGCCTTGAGGCGAGACTGTGCAACCGGTGAGACGCGGCGCGACGGCGTGCCGCGCCGTATGGTCTTGCCAGCACGGGTGCGATGGTCCACCAATCCGCCAAATCAACCTGCCGGGACAAGATCATGGCTGCCATATCAGCTGCCGCGCCATACGTTGCCCGCGACCGCGACCTGCATAACCGGGCGCTGCTGCGCGGCTGGCTCTATGTGGTGCTTCTGGTGCTGTTTGCGCTGGTGCTGGTCGGCGGCGCCACCAGGCTGACCGATTCCGGCCTGTCGATTACGCAGTGGAAACCGATCCACGGCGTGATCCCGCCGCTCAACGATGCCGAGTGGCAAGAGGAATTCCAGCTCTACCAGCAGATCCCGCAATATGCCGAGCTCAACAAGGGCATGAGCATCGAGGCCTTCAAGTCGATCTTCTGGTGGGAATGGGCGCACCGCATCCTGGCGCGCAGCGTCGGTCTGGTCTTTGCGTTGCCGCTGCTGGTTTTCTGGGCGACGCGCCGCATCGAGCGCGGCCTGGGCCCGAAACTCGTGGGCATTCTCCTGCTCGGCGGCCTGCAGGGCGCCATCGGCTGGTGGATGGTGGCTTCAGGATTGGTCGACCGCGTCTCCGTCAGCCAGTACCGGCTGGCGACCCACCTGACGCTTGCCGCGCTGATCTTCACCGCCACCATGGTGGTCGCGCGCGGACTGGCGCCGCATTCCGAGCCTGCCGCCGATGGATCGACGCAGAGGCTGGCCGGCTTCATCGTGCTGCTGGCGCTGATCCAGATCTATCTCGGCGGCCTGGTCGCCGGGCTTGACGCGGGCTTGAGCTACAACACCTGGCCGTTGATGGACGGCAAGATCATCCCGGGCGATCTGCTGATCCTCGAGCCGGCATGGCGCAATTTTTTCGAGAGCCCAAAGACGGTGCAGTTCGTCCATCGGCTTGGCGCCTACACGGTATTCGTCGTGGCGTTGTGGCACGTGATCGCCACGCGCCGGCGGCTGCCTGAAACAACGCATGCGCGCCGCGCGACGCTGCTGTTCTTGGCTGTGCTGGTGCAGGCCTCGATCGGCATCGGCACGCTGCTGATGCATGTGCCGCTGCATATGGCGCTGACCCATCAGGGATTTGCGCTCATCGTCCTGGGGTTTGCAGCCGCCCATTGGCGCGGCACCAAGGGCGCCTATCCCTTGCCGCACGAAATCGCACGCAGGGCCTGACCTCGAACCGATCGGCCAACTACATCCAGAATTCGTTTGTAGATGTCGTCTTCTCGCCATCGAATTCCGCCTGCCGCAACGCCGCGGCGGACGGCGCGGACTGGTCCTGAGCGGCTTTGGCTACCTTGTCGGCGGCCTTGAGCGCATCGAGCCTGGCCTGGGCCACGGCGATATCCTGCTGCACCTGGGCAGCCTTTACCTGATCCGTGATCGCCTTGGCCTGGTCTTCCAGGTCCTGGATCTGCTTTTCGAGCGCGGCCTCCTGGGCTGCATTGCTCGAGGAACTCGACGAGGAATACTGGGCTGCCTGGGAGGAACCCGAAATCGCGCTGACCATGACAAATCCCGAAGTGGAGCCGAGGCCAGTCAGTAGCCCATCGCTGTGAACAAGCGATTACCGCGCCGCAGCCCGCGATCAGAAGCTTGCCCGCACCGCCCGGATCGCCTCGGCGATCGACAATTCGCGGCTCTCCTCGACCTCATTGTCGTCCTCATGATGCCAGGCAGCCGACAGGCAACCATAGGCGATGGCATGATCAAGGACGGCTGGTGGCGTCTGGCCCAGTGTTTTGGCGAAGATCTCGGCCATATGCGCGATCCGCTCCGGATCGAGGCAAAGCTCGTCCCGGTCGAGCGGGTTGTAGAACATGTTCGCGGCGTCGAAGCCGGGGTCGCCGAGAACGCCCTTCGGATCGATCGCCAGCCAGCCGCGCGGCCCGTGCAGGATGTTTTCGTGATGCAGGTCGCCGTGCAGGGGCCTGATATCGTGCGGATTGGCCAGCAGTCGATCGGCGATGATGGCGGCCTCGACATAGAGGCTGTCATGGCCCGAATCGCGGTCGATGTCGCCTTCTTGAACAGGCTTGAAAACCGTTCCCGGAGCGGCTGAAGCTCGGGCGGGAAGGGGTCTTTCCCCTGTGAAAATAGTTTCGCCATCACCTCGGCCGCGATTTCGGTGGCGGCGTTGTCGCCCTGTTGGTCGAGCACCTGCTCCAACAAGGTCTCACCGGCATATTCGAGCAGCATGCTGTGGCCGTCGCGGCCGAGCAGGCGCACCGCGCCTTCGCCGCGTCGCCAGGCGAGATAATGCTCGCCGCGCAACTCGTCGGCGACGTCGTCGAAAGGCTTGAGCGCCTTGACGATCGCCGGCGAGCCGTCTGCGCGCAAAACCTTCCAGATGCGGCTCGAAAAGGTCTCGGCAATGAGTTCGGGTGCGCTGACTTTCCAGCGCGCCGGAAAGGCGGGCGTGTCCATCAGAGGCCGAGCATCAGATCCATGTTCTGCACGGCGGCGCCCGAGGCACCCTTGCCGAGATTGTCGTAGACCGCCAGCAGCAGGGCCTGCGCCCGTTTGTCATTGGCGAAGACATAGACCTTCATCCGGTTGGTGCCGTTGTAGACCTCGGGATCGATCTCCGGCATGCGCTCCGAATGCGCATAGGGCGCCACCTCGACCACGCCGCCCTTGATAGCGGCGAAATGGTCGGCAATCGCCGCATGCAGTTCCGCACCGGTCGGCACATGGTCGAGGCCGCCAAGCTGCAACGGCACGACGGTGATCATGCCTTGCGCGAAATTGCCGACCGCCGGCTGCATGATCGGATCATGCGACAGCCTGGCATAGGCCCTCAATTCCGGCACGTGCTTGTGCTGAAGGGTGAGGCCGTAGGGCAGGAATTCCGAGGCGTCCTCGCCCTTGGCGACATAGTCCTCAATCATCGGCCGTCCGCCGCCCGAATAGCCCGAAATGCCGTTGACGGTGATCGGGAAATCCGCCGGCAGCAGGCCGGCGGCGACCAGCGGCCGCAGCGTGGCGATCGGTCCCTGCGGCCAGCAGCCGGGGTTGGCGACGCGTTTTGCCGAGGCGATCGCCTTTGCCTGGTCCTTGTCCATCTCGGCGAAACCATATGCCCAGCCTTCAGCCACGCGATGCGCGGTCGACGCATCGATGACTTTGGTGGTGTCGTTGGCGATCAGCGAGACGCTTTCCTTCGCCGCATCGTCGGGCAGGCACAGTATCGCGACATCGGCGGCGTTGAGGAACTCGGCGCGTGCCGCCGTTTCCTTGCGGCGCTCGGTCGGGATGGAAATGATCTCCAGATCACTGCGCTCGGCAAGCAGCGCCCTGATCTGCAGGCCTGTGGTGCCGTGTTCGCCGTCGATGAAGATTTTCGGTTTCATGGGTTGATCAAATTCCTTGATATTTCAAGACTATATGCCCTGACCTTGAATCACTGCGGCACCATTGTGGTTGCCGTTGTTCAACTCTTCAAGCCGGGCCTTTCGCTCAGCCAGCAGGCCGAGATATTGCATAGCCACCATCGAGCCGGCGATCGCCGTTATATCGGCGTGATCATAGGCCGGCGCAACCTCTACGACATCGGCGCCGACAATATCGACCTGGTTGAGTTGACGCAGCGTCGACAGGATCTTCGCCGAGGACGGCCCGCCGGCAACTGGCGTGCCTGTGCCAGGCGCATAGGCCGGATCGAGGCAGTCGATGTCGAAGGTGAGATAGGTCTTCTTGCCGCCGGTGCGGTCGACGATGGCGTAGGCGATATCGGACGCCCGCATCTCCTCGATTTCATGGCCATGGAGGATCTTGATGCCGAACGTGTCGGGCGCATGGGTGCGGATGCCGATCTGGATCGAACGGTCGGGATCGATGATGCCTTCCTTGACGGCACGGCCAACGAAGGATCCGTGGTCGATGCGCTTGCCGTCGTCCGGCCAGGTATCCTGATGGGCGTCGAACTGCACCAGTGCGAGCGGACCATGGATGGCGGCATGCGCCTTGAGCAGCGGCCAGGTGACGAAATGGTCGCCGCCGAGCGTCAGCAGGAAGGCGCCGGATTTGAGGATCTTGGCCGCTTCGCGCTCGATCGTGCCGGGGGTCTTCTGGTGATTGCCCGAATCGAGCAGGCAATCGCCATAGTCGACGACCGCCAGATGCTCGAACAGATCGCGTGAAAACGGATATTGCGGGTCGTTGTCGAGGATCGCCGAGGCGCGGCGGATGGCCTGCGGCCCGAAGCGGGCGCCCGGCCGGTTGGTGACGGCGGCATCGAAGGGAATACCCCATACCACAGCATCCGCGCCCTTCACGTCCTTGGTGTATTTGCGCCGCATGAACGACAGCGCGCCGGAATAGGTCGGCTCGAACGCGGCGCCCGTTTTGGAACGGGCGGTGAAGGCGTTGTCGATGTTGTTGTTCGCCATTACGGATCCTCGTTTTTCATCGGGTTGCAACAACTACAGAACCGGCACGGAAGATGCCAGTCACAGCTTGGCGAGACGGAATGGCGCTGCCCGAGTGCCACGGCAAGACAGGATTGTATCATCATGACGCAGACCGCGTTTCTCAACCCCACCCGTGCCGCGGCGTCGACCCACACCGGCACGGTCGCCGGTGAACGCTTCCTGGTGCTCGATTCGTGGCGTGGCATCTGCGCGCTTCTGGTGGCGCTGTTTCACTTTCCGACCGCTTCGACGATTTCGCAAAGCGCCTTCATCGGTTCGTCCTACCTTTTCGTCGACTTCTTCTTCGTCCTTTCCGGTTTTGTCATCGCCAGCAGCTACGGCGATCGGCTGAACCAGCCGGAACAGGTCGCGCGTTTCGCCCTGGTCCGTTTCGGCCGTATCTACCCACTGCACCTTCTGATGCTTGCCGCCTTCGCTGGCTTCGAGCTGCTGCGGCTGATGCTGCCGCAATTGCACGGCACCGGGGCTGCGCCCTTCACCGGAGGCTTCGACCCTGGGAGTCTGCTTGCCAATCTTCTGCTGCTGCAAGGTGTCGGCTTCGAGGATCAATTGACCTGGAATGCGCCAAGCTGGAGCATTTCCGCCGAGTTCTTCGCCTATCTCTTGTTTGCCGGCGTGGTCTTCGTCGCCGGCGCGCGCGCCTGGATATGGTTCGTCGCCGCCGCCGCCACCGCGCCGCTGTTCCTGCTCGGCTTCTCGACCCATCATATGGATGTGTCCTTCGATTTCGGCTTCATCCGCTGCCTGTACGGCTTCTCGCTCGGCGCCTTGCTGGCCTGGTTTCAGCATGATTCCATTGCAGGCGCGCGACAGGTCCTCGCCAGGAATGGCCCGCGGATGGACTGGACCCTTGCCGAGATCGTCATGGTGGCCGTCATCGTGCTTTTCGTTTCGCTGGCCGGCGGCAATGATTTCGGCATCGCGGCACCCCTGGTGTTCGCGCTGGCGCTGTTTCTGTTCGCCCATGAAGGCGGCTGGATCAGCGCCTTGCTGAGGGCGCCGTTCATGCTGACCCTCGGCGCGCTGTCCTACTCGATCTACATGGTCCACATCTTCGTCCAGGCGCGCATGATCAACGTCGCCGGGCTCGTCGAGCGCAAGCTCGGCCTCGGCCTGATCGGCGGCTTCACGCTGCGCGGCCAGCCTGCCACCGGCTTCGGTGCCGGCTGGATGGGAGCGGTGGCAATCGCCGTCATGCTCGCCGCCACCATTGCCGCCTCCTGGATCACTTGGCGCCTCATTGAGATGCCGGCCATGGCGTGGTTCCGCAGGCTCTCAAAACGCATCTGACGCGCACTCCCCGCGAACAACCGCTAGCCGGCTTCGTTCACCTGGATGTCACGAGGGTCGCCTATCCCGATTTCGATCCGGCAAGGAGCGATTCTCGATGCGGACCATCTGGCTGAGCCTTCTGTTTTCCTCGGCACTTGCGGCCTTTTCTGGCCAGTCATTGGCCGGCGAGACCCGCGCCAGGCAGATTCTTGACCGCTTCGAGCACGCCAACCAGTGGCGCGACCACGTCATGGTGGTCGCGCATCGCGCCGGCAGCATGCAGGCGGGCAAGACGCTCTACGCGGAAAATTCGATTGCCGCCGTGGAGGGGGCGATCGCGATGGGCGCAGAAATCGTCGAGGTCGATATCAGGCGCTCGAAGGACGGTGAGTTCGTCGTCATGCATGACAGCTGGCTCGACCGCACCACGACCTGCAAGGGCGAGGTGGTCAAATACACACTGGCCGAACTGAAGACCTGCAGGCTGGTGATCGAGGGCACCGGCGCCGTCACCAATGAGACGGTTTCGACGCTGCGCGAGATGCTCATGGCAACCAGGGACAGGATCCTCATCAACCTCGACAACAAGCTCGACGTCGGCGACCTCTCGGGCATGATCGCGGTGGCTCGCGATCTCGGCTTGGCCGAGCAGGTCATCGTCAAGGAGAATTTATGGAACCAGGCCAGGATCACCACGGTTAAGGCCGCCATGGCCGCTATCGGCGGCGGCTTCCAGTTCATGCCGATCATCGCCGATGATGCGGTGCGTGATGCCGGCTTCGCCCGGACGGTCGACCATGCCTTTTCGCCGCGCGCGATCGAGCTCATCAACTGGCGGGCAGGCGCCGACACGCTGACCGAGACCGGCGGACCGTTGTTCAGCACACGCATGCGCGCGGCCGCGGTGAGGGGAAACTGGCATATCTGGGCCGACACCTACGCCATCGCTGGCAAGCCGGGCGGCTTCCTTGCCGGCGGCCGCGGCGACGAACTGGCCGTGCAGGCCAGCCTGCCGCGCGAAAGCTGGGGTTTCTGGGCCGATCGCGGCGCCACCATCATCCAGACCGACGAGCCGAAGGCGGCCATTGGCTGGCTGGCGGTGAACGGTTTTCGCGTGCCTTATGCGAACGAGGCGCGGCCCGTTGAGCCGGCGAATACGGCGAGTATCAACTAAGCGGCGGCTGCAGCAGCCAATCTCCCCCCTTGTGGGCCTGTTGCAAAATTGTGTGGATGTGATTCCCTGTTTTTGAAACAGGGATCTTGCGATGACGACGAAGCCGAGCGGTCAGTTCAGTTTTGTGGAGGCTCTGCTGCCGCAGGGTCTTGGTCGGAGCGGTCGCCTGGACCGG
>NZ_JAMYSF010000053.1:0-18153 GCF_040321775.1 Mesorhizobium sp. M0243
ACAAACAATCTCGATGCGCTGATCCGCGAATGTGACCAGCTCCGCGCGACCTATGATCTTGCTGGCATTACGAGCGCCAGGGAGGCGGTCTATGCTACAGTTGGCAAGCTCTGCCGGCATTTCGATCTGCCGGGACCCAACCCTGAATCGATTGAACGATGCTGCGACAAATTCATTCAACGTCAGCTCCTGGCGGAGGCTGGCATTCCAATACCTGCTTATCGGTTGGCTACCAATGCGACGGACGTAGACAGCGCCGCGGCGGAGATCGGCTTCCCGGTGATTGTCAAGCCAGCCGTCGGCAACGGCAGCTACGGGGTCCGATTGTGCCGCGACGTCGACGAGTTGGCCGAACATACAACCTATCTGTTGGGCGGGAAGCACATATGGCGGTCCGCCCCAAGGATCCTGGTCGAAGAATTCGCACAAGGCCCCCATTGTGGCCCTGCGATTATGGGAAATGAAATCATTGAGATGTGCGCCGTTGATTTCAGTCCCCCACCGCATTTCGTCATTCGTCAATGCACTTATCCGGCCCGGCTAAGCGATGACGAGCATAAGCGCATCGCCGATATTTCGCTGAGCTCTTTGCGAGCTCTCGGTCTTGGCTGGGGGCCAACGAATATTGAGTTCCGGTGGACGAAGCGCGGTCCAGTCGTCATTGAAGTCAATCCGCGCCTTGGTGGCATGCCTGATCCTCAACTGGTTCAGTTGGCTTACGGGATCGATCTCGTCACCGAACACATCAAGCTTGTCATCGGCCAGGAATGGGATTTGCGCAGAAGGCATTCGCACACTGCGGCGGTGCGGTTCCTCATTCCTGATCGCGATGGAATCCTCGACCGGATCGGTGGCGACACTCAGGCGGCTGCTATACCGGGTGTCGCCGAGGTCAAATTGAATGTTGAGTCCAAGACGACGATCGTCAGGAAGGGCGATTATCGAGACTGGATTGGACATGTATTTGCTGCGTCACCCAGTCTTACTGAAACCGAAGGCGCTCTTCAACGCGCAGTCGCCCTAATCGATTGGTCGATCACCCCTTTTCCAGCCGTTGGCGAATAGGCGCATCTGCATGCGGCGACAGATAAGATGTGATCATCGCCGAACATTGGTGCAAACGGAGAGCACGAGAGATCAGCAGGTCGAAAATGATGCCTACCTCGATTCTGCGATGCGTTAAAGACACCGTCATGATTTCGAAGGCTGGTAGTGGATATATCCCTATGATGAGAGAGATGATTCGAGACGTTAATCAGTTATTCATGAAAAAAATTCTGGAATATCTTAGTCAAGACAGTCGACCTATTTATTCGAAAAGAAAATTAATGTGTTGCGAAATGTGGCAGGACCAAATGTCAGCGAATACCTTAAATTTTACAGAAGACAGCTCAAAGACAGCAATAACGAGCGCGGCGAAATTGCGTTCGGCTCGCCGGCTGATCGTGAAGATTGGCTCCGCAGTGGTTGCCGATGCAGAGACCGGAGAGGTACGCGGTCCTTGGCTTGAAACGTTGATAAAGGATGTTGTCCGATTTTTCGCACGCGGGCAGCAGGTGATCATCGTCAGCTCTGGTGCTGTGGCGGCAGGTTCATGTCACTGGAAGCCCTTGGACAGATCTTCTTTGCGAATTGAGGAAAAGCAAGCGGCCGCCGCGATTGGTCAGATTCGACTGATGCTTGCTTATGAACAGAGGTTGAAACGCCATGGGTTTGGCCTGGGGCAAGTTCTGTTGACCGGCGCAGATATAGACAACCAGCGTTGCCGCTTCAATGTGCGGTCGGCCCTTCAACAACTTCTCAACGTTGGCGCTGTACCCGTTATCAACGAGAACGACGCGACCGTAACGGCCGATATCCGTCTTGGCGACAACGACCGGCTGGCGGCACGGGTCGCGCAAATTGCAATGGCTGATGTTCTCATTCTGCTTTCAGACGTTGATGGCCTCTTCACGGAAGATCCACACGACAACCCCTTGGCCCATATAATTCCAAAGGTGCGCTGCATTACCCCGGAGATAGAAAACATCGCAGGCCTTTCACCCGCGCGACATGGTTCGGGCGGCATGGTGACAAAATTGATGGCGGCAAGGATAGCGATGGAAGCGGGCTGTGACGTGGTCATTGCGAAAGGAAATAAATCGTACCCGCTCGCCGCCATCGAGAACGGTGCGCCAACAACATGGTTTATTGCGCCCGCGAAGGAGAGTGCTAGCCGCGCCGACCCTACTGCCGGAGACCCCAAGCGCCGTAGCTGAGTATTGAGGCGATGACGCTCTTCTCTGGTATTTCTGCTTTCTCATGAAGTGCGGTCGAGGTTCGGCCGAGTCCGTGTTCGAGAAGGGAGGCCTTGTTAGTTCGTTTAACCGCGAAAGGGTTCGTCAATCTACAGGACTCGTACGCTCGCCGGCGCAGTTCCGGTTATCACCGGCCGGGAGGCGAAGTTCCGCAACCGGCCCTAACGAGAGAGCCATTGAGATGCCTGATTTCTCTTCGTTGAACGCCGAGGGAGGCCGTGATGACCGATAAAACGATCCGCGCCGCGACGGATGTTGGGGGCACTTTCACCGATCTCGTTTGCTTCGAGACTGATCATTCGACGGGCGGGAGCCGCATCATCACAGCAAAATGCGACACCACCCCGCCCAATTTCGAGAAGGGTGTGTTGAATGTATTAGAAAAGGGTGGCGTCGACCCAAGTTCGGTCGACTTCCTTGCCCATGGGTCCACCATCATTATCAACGCGATAACGGAGCGAAAAGGTGCCAAGGTCGGGCTCATCACCACGGAGGGCTTTCGCGATACCCTCGAGATCGCGCGTGGCAACCGTCCTGATTTCTTCAACCTGCACTACCAGAAGCCGAAACCCTTCGTTCCGCGTTACCTGCGTCGCGAACTGCCGGGCCGCATATCCTATAGGGGCGAGGAATTGAAGCCGCTCGACATGTCCGGTCTTTCGGCAATCATCGACGATTTCAAGACGGAAGGCGTTGAAGCTATCGCAATCTGCTTTCTCCATTCCTATGCGGACACCAGCCACGAAAAGGCCGCACTCGCCGATGTGCAGCGGCTCTGGCCAGGCGTCTCGGTCGTGTCCTCGCACCAGATTACACGCGAATGGCGCGAATATGAGCGTACCAACACGGCAGTGCTGTCGGCCCATGTACAGCCGGTCTCCGAGCGCTACCTGTCAAGGCTGCTTGCGGGGTTGAGGGAGAAAGGCTTCAAAAAAAGCCCCTACATTATGCAATCCAACTGTGGCGTGGATTCACTTGAATCCGTCTCGAAAATTCCAATCACAATGGTCGAATCGGGACCCGCCTCTGGCATCTTGGGCGCAGCCGAGCTCGGCAAGTTAATCGGGGAGGCGAACGTGCTTGCGCTTGATATCGGGGGGACGACGGCGAAGTGCTCGTTGATCGAGAACGGTGAGGTAAAGATCAAGACCGACTACTGGATCGAGCGCGACAGCACCTCAGCGGGGTATCCGATCATGGTGCCGGTGGTCGATCTGGTCGAGATCGGCAGTGGCGGCGGTTCGATCTCCTGGGTTGATGATTTCGGCAAGCTTCATGTTGGCCCCCAATCAGCCGGCGCCCTACCAGGTCCCTCGGCTTACGGACGGGGTGGCACGCAGGCGACCACTACCGACGCCAATCTCTGGCTCGGCCGCATCAACAAGGATTATTTCTGCGGCGGCGAAGTCGTCGCTGATATGAGCGGCGCAAAGGTGGCGATCGACGCCGTGGGCCAGAAGCTCGGCGTGGACGCTGACGAGGCGGCGCGCGGCATCATCCGCATTGCCAACAGCAATATGGTCAACGCCTTGAAGCTAGTCTCGGTCAACCGCGGCTATGACCCGCGCGACTTCACGATAGTCGCATTCGGCGGTGGCGGCCCGATGCACGCGGTGGCGCTGGCTGCCGAACTCGGCGTGCGGAAAGTTGTCGTGCCAGCCGCCGCTGCCGTCTTCTCGGCCTGGGGCATGATGATGTCGGACCTTCGGCGCGACTATTTCGTGACGCGGCTGATCGATTTGAAGCCGGGCGCTGCAGCGGGTATCGAGCAGGCCTTCGCCGAAGTGGAGGAGCAAAGCCGCAGACAGTTTGCAGCTGAAGGCATCGAGGCAGCCAGGATCCGGTTTTTGCGCTACGGCAAGTTCCGCTACCAGAACCAGGGACATACCATCGAGGTGGTGATCGCGGCGGGCCAAATCGTCGACGAGCAGCTCGCTGGGATCGAGGCATCCTTCCACGAGACTTATCAGCGGGAATACACCTATCGGCTCAGTGCGCCGGTCGAAATGGTCGGCATCCATCTGGTAGCCTCTGCCGAGGTCAGTAAGCTTCCAATGCAGAATTGTGCTTCCACCGGGGCGGTGGCGGAGGATGCCCTAAAGGGCTACCGCAATGTCGATTACGCCCTTGAGGGCATTCACACGGCGGCGATCTATGACGGCAGCAAGCTCGAACCGGGCATGACCTTCAGTGGCCCGGCGATCGTGGAGGATTTGGGCACCACTGTGCTCGTCCATCCGGGCAACCGGGCTCACGTCGACGGCTACGGCAACATCTACATCCATCTAGTGGGATAGGGACAATGGCGACAAGACTCCACGACCCGATCACCTTGGAAATCATTCAAAATTCGCTGCAGGCAATCGCCGACGAGATGTTCGCGGTCATGAAAAAAACCGCGATGAGCTCGATCATTTACGAGGTGCTCGACATGGGCACCGGCATTACCGATGCGAAAGGCTCGCTTGCCTCGTCCGGAGCGGGTATCCCGGCTTTCGTGGGCGTGCTGGACAAGGCTGTGAAGGTGATCGAGAAAAAGTTCGGCAGGCGGGGCAAGATCGAGCCAGGTGACGTTTTCGCAAGCAACGATCCTTATCACGGGGGCGTCACGCATCTGAATGATATAGTGGTCGCGATGCCCGTCTTCGCGAGCGGACGCATCATCGCTTGGACTGCGAATATTGCCCACAACTCAGATGTCGGGGGCATAGCACCGGGTTCGCTCACGGGCGCAGCAACCGAGATCTTTCAGGAGGGGCTGCGACTCCCAGCTGTCCAGATAATTTCGCAGGGCGAACCCATCCACTCCGTGATGGAGATTATCAAAGTGAATTCGCGCATGCCTGACGTACTGGAAGGTGATGTATGGGCAGCAATCGCCTCAGTGCGCATTGGGGCTAATCGCCTACAGGAACTCGCAGAGAAGTACGGTGTCGAAACGTTCGAGAACGCCATGTGCTACTGTATGGATGTCGGCGAACAGATCTCGCTCGCTGAGCTCGCGAAGCTGCCGAAGGGCACATTCGAGCTTTCCGAAGAGCAGGATGACGGACGTATCTTCAACGTGAAGATTACGATCTCCGATACCGAATTCGTGCTCGACCTGCGAGACAACCCAGACCAATCGCCTAACCCGCTCAATTGCAGCCGAGACGGGGTTATGGTCTGCACGCAGATGTTATTCAAGTCGCTGGTCGATCCCCACTCGCCGGCAAATGAAGGCTCCTTCCGACCGATCCGGCTGCTCACACGCGAGGGCTCGGTCTTTCATGCCAAGGAGCCGGCGCCGCTCGGCTTCTACTATGAGGTCGAGCTGCGGATAAAGGATCTAATATGGCGCTGTCTAGCGCCGCACATGCCCGAGCGGCTGGCGGCTGGACATTTTGGGTCGCTCTGCGGGACCTTTATCGGTGGTATCCACCCCGATATGCACCGTCAATACACTATCATCGAACCGCAACTCGGAGGTTGGGGTGCAGGCCACCGCAGTGATGGCAATACCGGCATCTTCTCGAGCTTCCACGGAGAAACCTACAACTGTCCGGCAGAAATCAACGAGGCGCGCAATGGCCTCTACGTGGATCGAATGGAGCTCAATCTAGAGCCGGGAGGTGAGGGTAAGTATGTTGGCGGCCGTGGCATCCTAATGGATTACCGCGTCCGGGCCGACAATGGCTTTCTCACCGTGGGCTATACGCGCTCAAAGTTCCCAGCCTGGGCCCTAAATGGCGGCCGGGAGGGCTCCCCCAACTACGTCCGGTTCATACGCAAGAACGGCACCAGCGAGCGCTTCGCCTTCGTCTCGGAACTTGTTACGCACACCGACGACGTCATCCGCATCGTGACCGGCAGCGGCGGCGGATATGGGGATCCAAAGGAGCGTGACCGAGCAGCAGTCGAGGAGGATATCAAGAGCGGTCTTATTACGCGCAAGCGCGCGCAAGAGGTTTACGGAATCGAGTAGGTGGCCTCACTCAGGCTAATCTTCCTTCACCAGGACGGCCGCCGGCGGCAGGGTGCATGTTCCGTTAATTCCCAGTCCGGGAATTAACGGAACTCCTGTCCGGCTTTTGCGAACGCGCAGCTGGGGGCGCGATGAACAGAAACAGATAAGATTCTGGCTGGCGATTGCCGCGGGGGCGGAGCAGGGACGATGCTGCGCTCGAAGCGAGTGTCGCAGCCTGTAGGAACAGATGGTTCCGAAAGGCGGGCGGTATGCCTTGTTCAGATCATCAGCAAACGCGCTCTCCGGGCGCTACCTACCTATCATTGGGGCGTTGTCACGTTGTTTGAAATGTGGCCGCGTGAGGCCGACCCGCGCTTTTCAGGCAGCCCGTGCACTCACAGCTTCCCACGTGGCCCTGGCTTGGCGTCGATGGGTTCGAATTTGTGCTGCGGAGCCTTGATCCGGGATGGGACGACGAGATTTCGGACGGCGGAGAAGCTTGACACGAAATGCTGCAACGAGCCGACCGACCGGAAACCCTGTCGCGTTCGCTCCCGTTTCCGGAGCGGCAGGTGAGAATTCTCCGCCCGGTTGTTCAAGCCTTTATGAGAGCGGTGTTCCACGTTCGGCATGAGCTGGCGTTTGGCCGCCCCGTAGGAGCGCAGTTTGTCGGTGATCATAGGCTTTGGCGGCAGCCTCTGCTTCTTCAGAAGTCGCGTCAGCAAGCGCCTGGCGGCCTTGGTGTTGCGACGCGTCTGGACGATCTCGTCGAGGACATATCCGTCCTGTTCAACCGCTCCCCACAACCAGCACTTCTGACCATTGATGCGCACCACGACTTCATCCAGGTGCCAGACATCATCTTTCGTCGGCGACTTGCGGCGTATGCGGCGCTCATAATCAAGGCCGTGCTTTCGGCACCCATCGGCGGATGGTCTCGTAGGCAACGACCATCCCCCGCGATCGAGCAGCATTTCCCTCGACGCAGGCTCAAATTGAAGCGGAAGTAGAGCCAGACAGCACGGGCCACGATTTCGATCGGATAGCGGTGGTTCTTGTAGGTCGGTGCACTCGCGGTCATGGCCGTGCTGCTACCGCAATTTCCTTACCGCTCAAACAACGTGACAACGCCAGCACAAGGCCATCTGAACAGTTCGTCAGTCCGTCGCCGCCGCGCTGCCGCTATCCTCCGAAATTCGGAGCCAGCGAATCACCGCTGCGCAGGCAGCATGAAATTTGATCCTCTATTGCGCGGCGCCTGGCCTCCGGCGGAGAGAATGCCCTCGAAACCAATGGGCGAAAGATCAGACGATAGTAATGAGGCGTTTTGAACTGTTGCAGATCAACGGGACGTATTGTCACGACACTTGCCGGTGACAGGCACCGGTAAATCTCTCCCTCCCGGTTGATCTCTTCCAGATCGAGAGAGCTCGACACATTCCTACACACGCTTCCTACATTATTCAAAAGTTCTATACATTCAATTTGCAACCATAGTCAGCGGCTACCGCTTTCGCTACGGAGCTTCGAAGGAGCCGGCATTTAAATAGAGATGTCCTGGTTGAGGGCTTGGGTTCGAACCAGGGTCTGCGGAGCAAATCCCCGCTCCTACTGCCAGACGATCCTCTTGGGTGACCCTCCTGGGTCTCACCAAACTGTTGGCCGAAGACTATCATTTATAAAGGTCCCGTCAACTTAGCCCGTCTTATTCATGACGGATCTGGGTTTGTTTGCCGCTGAGCGGCGGACAGGTGGCGGCTCGGCGTCTTTTTCACCGCGGCTGTGTCTGGACTTGTGAACGCGCTGGAGGGTGGAAGCTGTGTGGTTCGGCGGGGCCCGCTGCCCCGGCGGTCATGGTCCTGCCGGTAGCAGATTGCTGGCGATCGCCCGGAACAGACTTGCCTCGGGACAGGCGGCGGCGAAGGCCAGGCGGATGCGCGAGACGGTTTCGATGACGCGGGCGCCGAGCTTGAGCAGCCTGAGCCGCAGCGTAGCGAACTCGGCGTTGCGCAGATGAGGGGTCGTGGGCACCGCCTCGCGGAGGGTGAGCATTAACCAGTATGCGGCGGTGTGCAGGACAAGACGGACCTGATTGGCAATCGGTGAGCGGCAGGAGGTGCGGTCGGAGGCGAGTTGGCTCTTGTGCATCTTGATCAGGTTTTCGGCCTGGCCGCGGGCGCAGTAGATCACGTCGTAGATGTGCTCGGCGGAGCCTTTGTCGAGATTGGTGACGACGAAGCGGATGTCGAGGCCGAGGGTGGTTGCCTCGATGCGAGCGCAGGTGCGGCGTTCGGCCTTCCAGGACTTCGCCTTGTAGCGGGTCTCGGCACATGCGCTGCTGCGCATTCATCCCCGGATGACGCACTTGTTGTCCTGCCGACCAACGAACGGCCGTTCAATCCGTCGCGGCAAACCGCCGTGCCGGTCGCATCGGCCCCCAAACCAGGGCCCTGTGCCAAAACATGTTCGATGCCGAGGGACGCCCCGGACAGCGCGAGATGTGGGGTACTGTCGGCTGAGCCGGAAATATCCGCACGGCTGGTCGAGCAGGCCTGTGCTCATCCCATCAGCAACGGCATCTTCCGTTACAAGCACGTACGCGCGACTGTCGAGCGGCTGTTTGAGCAGGCGCTGGAACGGGTTGAAGAAGCCCCCCAGCCGGCATCGCAGCTCACCCAGGATCATCCGCTGATCCGCGCCCCCGCGGAATATGGCGACCTCTTCAGCCGTGCTGTGCGACACGGGGCCGGCAACAATGGCGGCCAGGCGACGCTCACGACGACCGCGCCCCTGCGCTCGGGGCGCCTGCGCAACCCCGACCAGCTTCGACGCCACGAGCGCTCCCGCTGCGCCTTCTCACCTCAAACTGGAGATCCAAGTCCATGATGACCATACCAGAAATTGAACGCTGCCTTCGACAGCTGCGCCTGTCGGGCGTCCGCGACACGCTGCAGACGCGCGTGCTGCAGGCGCAGGGCGCAAACCAACCCTTCCTGGAGACTTTCTCCTTGATCCTGCAGGACGAACTGGACCGTCGCCAGTCCCGCCTTATCGAGCGGCGATATCAGCAATCCGGGCTCGATGAGAAACTGACGCTCGCCGAGCTTGACTGGTCCTTCAATCCCAAATTGCCGCGCCAAACCCTGTTTCCAGTTCCACATGCTGGCCTTCTTTGCCGCCGGCGAGAACGTGCTGCTCGTCGGGAAACCGGGCACCGGGAAATCCCACATCGCCAAGGCGATCGCCCATCAGGCGGTCCTGCACAGCCATAGGTTCAGTATCTCGGACCGACGTCTCCTTCCACCGCCACGCTCTGGGGGCCCCGCGCAACGCGAGGCTCGCATGCAAACAATCACCGACAGCGATCTCCTCATGCTGGACGAACGACGACGCCGGCGCATGGCTGCAGCCCCCTCGACGTCTCCGCAATCGATCGAATCTGCAATCTGCAGGTACTTCGCGACGATGTCCTAATCGACAGCATCGTAAAAAGTCGGTAACCCGACAACTGCTGTCGGGTTTATGGAGATCGCGACAGGATAGCGCTAGACCGAATGCCCTGCAGCACAAACTTAATCCATTGAACGTCTTGCCAATTTTTTCTGACGCTCCCTCGGCGCAGTTGGCACGATTGTTGAAGCTCCCAAGTCGCAGCGCTAGACGAAGATGGGATTGGCCGCGTTCCGATGGATTGGCCAATTCCTGAGGCTGCAGGGCGATTGACGACAATGGAGGCGCGACGATGCAAACTCTCACACCGACGCTGTCAGGTCCGCGCCGAGCGTTACGTTTTGGCGATGACAGAATAGCAGATGTTATTGCCAAAACTTTGGACAAATTTCCGTCGAACACGGCTGTGCGTACGAACGAGGGTGGTGACGTAAGCTATCGGGAATTGGGGACGTCCGCGTCCAGTCTAATGCGGCGCATCGAGGCCATCGGCATCCTCCCTGGTGATGCTATCGTCGTCAAGCTTCCCCGATCGGTGGACCTTGTCACGGTCATACTTGCTACCCAAATGCTTGACGTTGCCTTCGTGCCTGTTGATCCATCCGATTCCGACCAGCGGTTGGACCATATAGTCCGCAACACGAACGCCAAAGCGATTATTAGTCCAGATCCAAATGGTTCGATTCGAATTGAACGTCTTCCGACACGCGGCGACCTCAATTCAGCGTTCGCAAATATAGCATACATCATGCATACCTCCGGGAGCACGGGAATCCCGAAAGGGGTACCGGTCTCACAAGGAGCTCTTCTGAATTTGGTCGATTGGTATATCGATATGATCGATTTCTCGGAGAGAACTAGCATTTCGCTGCTTACGCGCCCTGCATTCGATGTGTCGATCCCCGAGTTCTTTGTACCATTTGCGACGGGAGGGACAATTGTCTTACCCACCACGCAACTGCAATCGCAGATTATCCAAACGACCGAGTTCCTAATTCAGAGCGGCACGAACGTCATTCAGATGGTTCCAACATTGCTGCGACGCTTCCTTGGAACTCTTGAACGCCTTCCCCACCTAGGGGAACGATTCACGTGTCTCAACCATGTGGTGTGCAACGGTGAATCCTTGCCCGACTCGGTTAGGCAGCGATTTTATTCGATTTTTCCCAACACTACCCTAGTAAACAGCTACGGTCCAACGGAGTGCTGTGTCGCCGTTAGCTACCACTATTGCCGCCGTGGTGGCGTAGACCTCCCGATGTTCATAGGCAAACCAACATGCAACGTTGATTTCTATGTCCTTGACGAAAGCAACGTCAATGTTGGTTTCGAAGTCGAGGGCGAGCTCTGGGTGGGAGGTGTGCAAACGTCCCACGGCTACGTGGCGGACGAAGCACAGTCGACAATCAGCTTCGTGCAATTTCCGACAGCCATGGGTGAACAAGTGTTGTACCGCACTGGCGACTACGTCGTGGCATCGGAAGCGCATGGGCTGCGGTTCATCGGAAGAAAAGATGATCAACTCAAGTATCGAGGAACTCGCCTGGAGAAAGGAGAGATTACTAGCGCCATCGATCAGACGAGTCTATGCACCGATTCAGCGGTGATTGTCGTAGACAAAGACGATGACACTGGCCAAGAGCTTGTTTGTATAGTGACGCCCGCGGACGCCGACGTCGCGAAAGTTCAGCAGCGACTGCAGAATTTCCTGCCCAATGATCGCATTCCTAGGCTCGTTGTGCCTCTTGTCGGGCTTCCTTACACTGCCAATGGGAAACTCGACCAGCGCGCCCTTGAGAGAATTGCCAAGGAGGCGCTCAGGGTGAACACGAACCAGGCCAAACCTCAGACGGAGCACTCGGCGGGGTCACCGTTAGATCGCTTGTTGGAAGCGATACACTCCGCCAAGGGGACGTGGGTATTCCCCAGCTTGACAGCTCGGGAGTGCGACATAGATTCATTAAACTTCCTCGATATTCAACTGGAGTTGGCCGAAGCGGGCCTCATGTTCGGCGAGGACGTCTTTCAAGAGCAAGACCTATCACTTGAGGAGTGGGCACTGCGAATTCAACCGCTGAATCGCAGAGAATCTCATGCGAGCGCCACAGGAAAACGTGGACAAGTGGCCGATTTCAGGAATGAACTCAAACGTGTGAACGAACACATTGAAAGGATCGATCCGGAAACAATTGTGCTGCATTCATCTCTCGCAGCCTTTCGAGATATAGGTTCGAAGGAGTTGACGGCCGTTCTTCTTGAATGGATTGAGCGCATCGCGCTATCCTCGACTGTGATGTTCCCGGCGTTCACATTTAGCTATTGCGACGCCAGATCTTTTCATTGGGAGAAAAACCAATCCGAAACAGGAGTGTTGGCCGATATTGTCATGCAAGAGCTTTCAGCTGGGCGCACCAAGCATCCCGCTTATTCAATGGTCGTGACTGGTCCAGGTAAGCAAGAATTGTGCGATACGGACTGGTGGAAATGCAGCCCGTTCGGCGACGACTCTATATTTGGCGCGATAAGCCGCACATCTGGTTTGATTATGGGTCTAGGCACGTCAAGCTTTACTCACGTGCACAGGTGCGAACTCCTGGCGGACGTGCCTTACAGCAAGACGGTCAACTTGCGGGGGCTCGCCGACTTCGGAGCCGGCCCGATTGATGTGTCGACGGCCGTTTATGTCCGCGACATCAAGGGCCGAACTGAGTATTCATTTCTTGCACACGATACTACGCGTGACGTTCGCGAAATGAGAGATGTTCTGCGGGAGTTCGCAATAGCTGGGAGCTACGCGAGGTTAGTCAACGCTGGTGACATGGAGGCCGTATTGGTTAGCGCGATGCGCAACGAGCCATATGGTTTTCTCAGGGAAGCAGGGCGGCAGGATGCACGCCGCCATTTCACATGACTGAAGTCGGTTAAAAGTATGCCTGATTCGTTGAACTTAGATTGGAGCCAGAAATGGAAACACAGATTTTGGGTACAGTCGAGCTTAATAAAGCGCGGCTGGCAGCCGATTTAGCCACCTTAGAGAATACAAAATTCTCGAGCGCATATTCGGATTTCGCCTGTGGGAGGTGGGAGTCGTGCGTACTCCGCAACCATTCGGGGCTGCAGGAGGAGGATACTCTCGTCACCCACCATGCCCGAGCTGTGGCAACGCCTCTGGGCCACTCCTTACCGTATCTTGACGAATTGATGACGACACACTTTGATGCGGAAGCCATACGTTACGCTAGAATTATACGTATATCGGAAAACGCTTGTGTGATTCCTCACCGTGATTACCTTGAGCTGGATGCGAAGTTCGTAAGATTGCACTTGCCTCTTCAAACGAATGTCAAATGTAACAATACAGAATTGGATAAAATCTATCACATGAGATCCGGCGAGATCTGGTTTCTGGATGCAAGCATACCGCACAGCGCTGGGTGTTTTTCATCGACGCCACGGTTGCATCTGATGGTCGACTTCGAGGGGACTCGCCACCCTGACGCGGTTGTACGCAATGTCGAGCAGCCGTTGGTAAGAGATGAAATGGTGGATACCCGCGAGGAGTGGACCGACGAAGCATTTAAACGCATTCTGGGATTATCTGAAATTATCAGCGAGGCCAATTACCGGGAGATCGTCTCTATTTTGGCGAAGCTTCATTTCTTCTACAAGGTTGACTGCCAGGCTATGTACGCTTGGCTGAAAGAATTATGCCGACGTCGCGGCGACCCCGCGCTTGTCGAGAAAACCCATGCGCTCGAACGGTTTTGCCTCCTTGATCGTGCAGCTGGCGAAGTCATGACTTATTGAGTGTTCAAATCCGAAAGCAAATAGACAATGGGGATAGTCGCGTATCGCCGCAATTGCCGAGTTTTAATTAGGAGGACATATTCGTGCAGTTGCAAGATGTTGAAGGTGAAGCGCTGATGGCGGTCGAGCCAGGCGCGCACCCTTGGGGTGCCTGTAAGCGGTGGAGTTGTCGAGGACGACGTGAAGACCTTACTGGCCTGAACTTGTGTCCGTGGCTCAACGCGATCGTGGGTTTCTTAGCCAAGTTTTCAAAAGGGACTGTCCGGTATCTTGTTCGTGGGGCCATGATGATGGAAAGAAACGGCCTGACCATATCCCGGCGCGCTATCAGGTGATTGTCACAATCCGCCCGAAAAACGCTTGCCCTAGGGGCGCACGGGAGTGGTTCAGGCCAGAGCGCCGCGCATTGCTGGAAGGCAGTTGGCCGACCGAGGCATTATTGGCGCGGAGATCGCCATGTCCAAGAGTCCAACATATGCAGCTGAACCGGCAGGCGCTCGTCATGGCTCGGCACGGGGTGCCTATCGACCGCTCGGTTCGGGCGGATTGGATGGGCGGACGGGTGCGCTGATAGCGCCGGTGGTGGACCGCAGGGCGATGATTTTGAAACGGGACAGTTCACGGCAACCACTGCCCCGGTGCCGGATCCAAAGGCGGAAAGACGAAGACCAGCAACTTGGGGCCGTTTTGCGCTGCGATCGTGGCTGGAACGGCCTCGCACCTGCGGGCGTGGTGTTTCACTATCGCCCAGGCCGAATGGGCGACGATGCCGATGAGATACTGGACGGCTTCAACGGTGCGATCCAGGTGGATGCATGTGGCGGGCCGGAAGGGTGGGATGCCACTTCAACTCGCGTTCTGTCGGGCGCATGGCCGTCGAAAACTGATCAAGGCGAAGCCAAAAGAAAGGTTCGCCAATCGTGGACGAAGCGCTGTTCCGCATCGAGCTTTACTAGATCGAGGACGGCATTCGGGTAGCAATACTGACCGCCGTCGCGCAGTGCGGCGGGAAATGTCCCGCCACTGGCGCATGTTCTTCACCTGACTCGCAGCTCAGGCACAACGCGTCTCGCGCAAATCGGATCTGGGTGAGGCCGGAGCGCACCAAATCCATTACTGCGCCGCCTTCGAGGATTTCGTCCCACATCGGCTGGATTCCGTGTCATCCGCTCGAGCGTGGTCTCCCGGGCATCCGCTTGAATTCCATCCTCTATATCGGCCAATTTATCATGAGACAGACGGACGCAAAGTTTCTATTGCAAGAGAGTAATTTTCCTTTAAGATAAAATTGTAGCCGAATCTGGATGCGGCGGTCCGGAAAAGTCGTAGGTCGATTCGCCGTGCGGACGCGAGAAAGAGCAAGGAACCCGGGGAGCCTAATGGGTCAAAGGGCGAGCGAAATCAACGCTGCGATCATTGTTGATGCTGTATGTCGCTAAAACATAAGGGACATGGCGGTAATGTACTTCGTCGAATCGTGCGACTGGATACGTCGAAGCGTATGAAGAGCCCAACTATCACATACACGCAGCTTCATGCTTACTCCACTCTGGCCGTCGCACACCATGTCTGATTTCAAGGTTGATACTGTGAAACGTCTCGATGCATGAGCATCCGTTTATTGCTGAGCGGGATTCTAAACTCGCTAGCACTTTAGATATCTTGAGGAGACTTGAAATATTGTGAAGCCGCAGGCATGGAAGCTAAAAAACCAAATAGAATATGTCAAGCAGGCTAACTATCCTCCAATCGGTGTGACGGTTCAAAGATTGCGGAAACAGCTCAAGTTTACCTTGAACGATCTGGCGCAAAGGTCGCGGCTATCGCTTTCCGCCGTATCCAAGATAGAAAATGGTCAGGTCTCGCCAACTTACGAGACGATCCTGCGCCTCGCGGTTGGATTGGACGTCGATGTAACAGAATTGTTCGGCAGCACCACGGATAAAGCCGGCGCCGCCGGCCGAATGGTCGTGACCAGAAGGGGCGAGGGTATACCGCAGAAGTCGCCTCATTACGAATATGAAATGCTCAGCGCTGACCTCTCGACGAAGGAGTTCACGCCTCTGCTGACGCGGGTGCGTGCACGCTCGATCAAGGAGTTTTCCGAAATTCAGGGGCACATGGGAGAGGAGTTCTTTTACGTGCTGTCCGGCGAAGTGATGTTGCACACCGAGCATTATGCACCGGTTCGGCTATTTCCGGGAGACAGCAGCTACTATGATTCCTCCATGGGACATGCGTTGGTTTCGGTGAGCGAGGAAGATGCGCAGATTCTGTGGATCGCCACTCGGGTCCATGGAGTCCTCGCTCAGGACGGTGCACCCGAGCAGTAAGCCCGGGTCAGGCACGAAAGACACGAAAAACTCCAGGACGAGAAGCGCCTTCGCAAGGCGATGGGCGAGCTACGTCCGGACGCAACTCAATTCCGCTTCAGAGGCGGTCGCAGCGTAGAAAAAGGGAAAGACGGATTGACGTGGGTATTTTCAAATGCGAGCGATGAGCGCAGCGGACTGCGTCGGTGACTGCAGGTTGTTTACCCAACGCACGGCTGCCTTCCAGAACAAAGCGAATAAGGCAAGTTTTTGTTTCGGCGCGAGTGTGACGGAATTCCCCACCTCATCTAACACAATCCAAGCCGCCAGAACCGATTAGGGGAAACCCCGTGCGGGGCAGTCATTCTTGCGACAGACGTCGAAACTTCTGAGCTAACCCGTGCACTTGGATTTGCACCCAGTATATACTTGGCCAAACTATTCTGAAACGGTGGACGATCATCTACGCCAAAGTGCCCGCTTTGCCTTTTATCGACGAGATCGAATAGTTGGCGGTTGCGACCTACGGTGGCCAACTTCGGGTGACCGCGACCGCCGGAGGTCTGGTTCGGATTGAGGCCAACCACAGGCCCCCCATTCTTAGCCCATGAGCAAGGGTATATTGTATCCGGCGGAAAACGAAGCGGCAAGTGCGGTCGCTAGCAATCTGAAACAGGAGCGGTAATCAAATGAGCGACGCCAGAATGAGATTGATAGATTCTCAAGCAACGGGTGCGGGCCTGCCCTATGGTGCTCTTGTCGACGCACTTCAGAGCGGTTTTGTAACCGGCTGCATGGTACCGGCACGGCACCATCATCACTTGGAGAGGAGCGGCGAGCCAGACGCAACACTTCTCCTTATGCCTGCTTGGTCGAAGGCGGAAGATCAGAATCAGTTCCTCGGCGTTAAGCTTGTAACTGTCATCCCAGGAAACACTACTCGCGGGCTACCAGGGCTGACGTCAACCTACATCCTTTATGATGGGGCGACCGGGCAGCAGCTGGCGGTTATGGACGGCAATGTTATCACCTCGAGGAGGACTGTTGCCACGTCTGCTCTCGCTGCTCGCTATCTTGCCCGCGATGACGCAAGGTCGCTTCTCGTAATCGGCTCCGGACGAGTTGCCAGCCAAATTCCGGATGCCTACCGCGCTGTAAGGGCAATCGAGAAAGTCTTCGTCTGGGATATCAACACCGAAAGCGCGGAAAAATTGGTTCGCTCGCTGAACAACAAGGGAATTGCCGCGGGTGTCGTGACTGATTTGGAGCAGGCGGTGGGCGACGCAGACATCATTAGTGCTGCAACCCTCGCAACCAGCCCCATAATCAAGGGCGCATGGGTACGCAGGGGTACGCACATCGACCTTATCGGAGGCTTCACTCCCAACATGAGAGAAGCGGACGACGCGGCGTTGAAGATGGCCAGAGCTTTTGTCGACACGCGCGAAGCACTTCATGAAGCGGGAGATCTTATTCAGCCCATGCAGAGCGGTGTTGTGGCCGAAGAGCATGTCCTTGGAACTCTTGAGGATCTTGCCAATGGGGACGTGAGCGGGCGAACCAGCACAGACGAGATCACCTATTTCAAAGCAGTTGGCTCCGGACTTGCTGACCTAGTCGCTGCCAGAATGGTCTACCAACAAGTTTGCACCGAACGACAGTAATTAGCGTGGCTTGCGCAGATTGTGTCGGCTTGCGCCAAGCGGCGAAGCCATCGCGCTGCCATGTGAAAACCGTCGCCTAATAGCGAGATTTACAAGCGCCTCTTTGGTGCAGGAGGTTGTTTGCCGGGAGCACGGTCGTCTGCGCGGTCGACATCGATCGCCGTATCATGGGGCTTCCAATGCATATCTCGCACGCTCCGAGCAAACTCGTGGTGCCACGGTCTTAACGGAATGGACCAGCCTCGGTCTCGGCACGGACTCCTCTTCACGCCATGGGCGCTGCAGAGCTCGAGAGTTAGGCGATGGCCATCCTGTTGAAGAGCTCACCGGAGCGGAGCATCGCATGCATGATGACTTGCGGGCGACAGGGGAGCGCGTGAAGCCAATCTTCTCGTGTAGTTTTACACCCCAATTGCGCAAGTCGCTGTTCGGCCCCGCTGCGAGTCAGGATCGCTACTGCAGCTTCATAGAGAACGCACATGTTCGTTTTTGAGACGCTCTCTCTGGACGCCGACAATCAAAACGTTGCAACAGATCCTTCAAATGAAATTTACAAGATCTTTACGACCGCCAGTCGTTGAGAATGGTACGTTCACCGTAAGTCTGAGGTCGGCTCGGCTGAAAAAGCTGGCGTTGAGTTACGCTCGGACCGCAGCATAACTCGCAACGCTGGAGTC
>NZ_JAMYSF010000054.1:0-14263 GCF_040321775.1 Mesorhizobium sp. M0243
CTGCAGGCTCCGGCCCGCCAGATCGCGGCCAACGCCGGTGCGGAAGCATCGATCGTTGCCGGCAAGATCCTTGAGAACAAGGGCTTGACCTTCGGTTACAACGCCCAGACCGGCGAGTATGGCGACATGATCGCCATGGGCATCGTCGATCCGGTCAAGGTTGTCCGTACGGCTCTCCAGGACGCGGCCTCGGTCGCCGGCCTGCTGGTCACCACCGAAGCCATGATCGCGGAGGCTCCCAAGAAGGAGTCGGCTGGCGGCGGCATGCCTGGCGGCATGGGCGGCGGCGGCATGGGCGGCATGGGCGGCATGGATTTCTAATCCAGCCCCTATCAACCTACAGTGGCAAGGGCGGCAGCAATGCCGCCCTTTCCTTGTGTGCCGAACATGATCGACAACTTGGAGTGCGTCCCGAGGATCTCGTCAGAATTAGGATCTTGTCCGATCGAGCAATTCGCGGGCTCAACCTGGTCAAACCGGCGCCCCCTACGAACTGCCCGATCCTTGAGGATTCCGCTGCGCGACAATCACGATGATTCATTCAGTTGGTAGCTATAGGCGGTGAATCATGAGGGGCATTGAGGAGCGTGGCAAGGCGCCCATCTCGGCATTTAACCCCATCGAGCGTGATATCCGAGACAATTCTCTCATCGGACCGGCGGCTGGCGTTGAAGGACCCGGTGAATCATCCTGTTCTATAGTGGAGCAGACGCGCTCTGAGCCTCAAGATCAAGCGTTTCCTCCTCTGAGTATCCTTGATCTGCCGCTGGACATTCTCGTTGATATTGCTGAGCGGCTCAGCCCGATGGATCTGCTGAGGTGTCGCACACAAATCAAGAGCTGCGTGTCGCCGCGATGATAGTCGCAACGCCTCAAGAAAGGCGGATCCAGGTTCAGGCTCGTCGTCGTGGCCGAGAGGCCTCGTGACGCCGACGACTGCGCTTCGGCCTTGTGGGGCCTCGGAGCGGGCGTGGCAGCGCTTGCACCTGAGCTCCAGCGGCGTCTCATCCTGCTTGAGCCCAGGTCTCAGACCATTGCCCTGGAGGGCCTCGGAGCAGGCGTGGGTGGCCTTTGGCCAACCTCCAGAGTCGCGGACAACGGAAGCGATCGAGTTCCGGTTGCCTTTGCTGTTAGGAGTGATTGATTTCGGTTATTTCGCTGAAACGCTGAAACGCCATATCCAGCTTTTCCAACGGTAAATTGGGCACTGTCCTACTTTATTTCTTGAGAAATCCAACGTTTTTGCCGCGCAGTGACGTTCGGACATAGCAAGGCCTGTCCCATACCTATGAATACGTTTGGCTGAAGCAGACCGATGGCTGCGCGTCGAAGCCGAAGCCGTCGAGTTCGCGGACAAACGGGAACTGCGCGATCTTGCTCGACATGAGCGTGTCGAGCTGGTCGCGGATGGCCGTCAACTTCAGCCGATCCAGGATTGCGATCAGCAGGTCATGATCTAGCGTCGTCATCACCAGCTCCCTCCGACCACCGCTTCGTACTCGGCGAGTGGCCGCAGCAAGGTGGCCGGGGGTGATCTTGATGCGCTCGGCGCGCACCGGCCCTTCGAAGCCGGCAACGCCGACAAAAGGCTCTGTCGCAAACCTGGAAATGGGGGTGTGAACGGCCATTTCGGCCTGTCCGTCAGGCAGCGAGGATATCGAAACAGCGATCGACAGACTTGTAGTCATACCTCGCCTGTCGCTTGCCAATCATGTGGATCATCTCGATGCCGGAGAGGATAACCACGGCGCTCGCCTGCGACTTGAAGCCGATGGATCGAATGCGGCGCTTGATACGCAGTCTGTTCTTTCAATTTAGACCAACTATGCGGATGCCGCCTCAGTCAATTCAAGAAGGTAACCAATGCCGCGCACGGTCGTGATCCGTGGCGTTGCACCTGACCTACTCAGGTGTCCACGTAAGCGATAGATTCCGACTTCAAGCGCGTTGGCAGATACCTCGTCGTTGAACGAATAGAGGTGATCTTCCAACTGCGCACGAGGCACGATGCGGCCTGCACGGATAAGCAGATGCTCTAAGATACATAGTTCGCGGCGTGCGATCTTCAGAGGATGACCCGAGACGGAAACCTGTCGGCCGATCGGATCGAAATTGAGATTGCCAAATACAACGATGGGGTCGGTCACCTGTGTCGACCGGCGCAGAATGGCTCTCATTCTGGCGATGAGCTCATCGAAAGAGACGGGCTTGAGCAGAAAGTCGTCCGCGCCACCGTTGAAAATCGCAATTCGCTTCTCGAGATCGTTGATGCTACTCATAATGAGGGTCGGAACTGAATGCCCGTCGCTCCTTAGTTGTCTCAGCCAGCCCAAGCCATCGCCATCTGGCAGAGCCAACTCCAGCAGGAGAATTTCATAGGTTGCGCAACAGAATGCCCTCGACGCCTGTTCCAGGTTGCCAACTACATCAACGGCAAAACCGCTATCCCCGAGCGCAGCTCGCACGGCGCGCGTAAGATCCACGTGATGATCAATGAGCAGCGTTCGCATTTCACGTCCTATCAAGGTAGGACAGGTCACCGTCCGCTGTAAGACCGGGGCGACAGCAGAAGTCGCGCAACTCTTCGTAGTCTTCGTAACGCTCTTTCCGATGGGTGATCGCGGGAGAATGCAAGCCGCACGCCTGCAATAGTCGGGGATGGAACACGTGAAGACCTGTTGACGGGCTGAAACCGTCGGTCGGCCAGCCCACAATGCCACCGACTCTGCCTGCGATTTCTCTGCGCATCGATCCTCCTATATGGGTTGCGTCGCAAACTCCAGCTGAGGTCGCAAGGGCAGGTTGCGGCTTTGTTCATTGAGAGGACCCCCTAGAGGCAACACCGGGAGGATTCCCTGTATAGCACTTCCCGATTTACCAACCGGTCATTCCGAACCACGTTCGGCGGCTTTGAAGACGCTCATTGAGCGCGGCTAGGTAAATCAAGGGTACGACCTGCCGGGTGTCGATGCCGCTTTTGAAGCAGACATCGGCACTAGCTCGCTGAGCGTCGCCCGCGCAATTCAGCGGACGCGCTCGATACACCCAGTCGAATCGTGCCGCAGCTTGCCGCGCCGACAGGGCGGCCGAAGAGTTCAGGCTTGTGACCGAAGGGCTACGCCCAGTCGTCCTCCCATAATCAACCTCGGTCAAATCAAAGTGACGTTGAATCTGAACAAGTTGCGCCATCATATCAAAAACGACTTACCGATCCCCGACGTGCTCTAGCCTTAGTGCTTGTTAAGAAGATCGGCTACTGTCTCTCCGCGTCGCCGGGCATCGGCGGCGAGCCACACCTCCCCCACCTCATACACGTCGCCGTGGGTACGGAACGGCACAATGACGTCAATGGCAGCCGACAGCAGATCAAGAAGCGTGTGGTCTTCCACAGCAGCTCCTTGCGGGCTGCTCTTGACGAGTGAAAAGAGCTTTTTAAAGCCTTGGACCGGATCCGCCCCATGAATCGTCGATATTGATCCCGCATGGCCGGAGACGACTTCGCTAAGGTAGGCCCAAGCAGCATCATCGCGCATCTCGCCAAGCAATATTCGATCAGGGCGCATGCGCAAGCTGGCTTGCAACAGTTGCTCGGCTGTCACCGCACCTACGCCTGCTCGGTCCTTCGGATAGAGTAACCGGACATGATTCTCGTGCGGGATTGCAAGTTCGAGCGTGTCCTCGATACTTATGAGCCTCTCTTGCGGGGGTATAGCGTTGATCAAAGTCTTGCTCATTGTCGTTTTGCCGCTACCAGTAGGTCCGCAAAGCAGCATCGTGAGCCGCCCGCAAACGCACGCTCGCAAAAATTGCTCCAAGTCACCATGGTCGTAGTGCTGAAGAATCGTTTCGTCCTGCCGCTCTTGGCGCTCCTTTCGCGACCGCCATTGATTCCAACGCGAGTATTCGTAGCGAGAAGAAACTTCCTTGAGTTCGGTCACACGACTTGAGGGACGCCGTATCGTCAGGCTTATTGTTCCTGAGGGAACAGCGGGCGGCAAACAGATCTGCAGCCGCTCTCCGTTCGGCAGCTCAGTAGCACAGAGGGGGCTTTGCGGTCCGACATCTTGCTTGCGCAGCGCTCCAGCGAGGATCGCGATGTCCTCCAGATCGTCATAAGATAGCGGTAGCGGATGTTTGGTGAAAACGCCGGCCTGTCGGACAAAGGCTTCCCCAGGCCGGTTGATAGCGACCTCTTCGGTCCTTGGCTCCTCAAGCCATTTCAGAACAGGGTTGAGAAGCAAACGCAATTGAGGGTCAGCCTCCGGTCGCATTGTTGTCTCTCCGGCGTTGGCGATGTTGGGGGGGGGCTGGCGCCACGGCGGTCGCTCTAAGATCGTATACATCTGAGAAATCGAGGTCCCGAGCCACAAAGATGGATACAGCATCTCCCTGGTTTTTCTTCAGAGTTGGCGGAACGTTGATCGTTGCTCTAAGGGTCGTCTCAACGGCTTGTCCGGCGTTGCTCTGGAAGCTGTTGATACCGCTTCCTCCACCTGAGCTGCCAGCGTATTGACCGGCGGCCTGAAACGCGCCTTGAATGACGCTCATGAGCATTGCTCCGCCAAAGCGCTGCCAGAAGTGATTATCCACCGTGCCAGGCATTCCGGAGCGGCCGAGCTCGTCAGCGCCCGGCGATGCTAGCGAAACGAGGGCATGGTCAGGCGTTTCGATGCGCGTCCACAGCACGAAGACACGCGCATCCCCCTGTTGGAGACCACGCTGGATCTCGCCAATCACGGTCGTCCCGCGATCCAAAAGCACCACGTTGTTGGTGGCGCCGCGGACGTCTTTAGGTAAGACGCACTTCACATAACCCGGTAAATTTGTGTCGACTGCCGTTTGCAAAATGCAGGGGATGATCGTTCCTTGAGTAATCACGAGATCAGGGTGCGGCAAAAGTGTGGCCCGGCTTGGCTCCTGTATATCTGGCTTCAATCGCGCCGACAGATCGCCAGCGTCTGAAATCTCATCCGAGGTCACGGGAGCATCCCTATGGTTGTCTTCGCTCCGCTGACCGTCGTTGGGCATTTTACTGCTGCCACTGTAGGCGAAAATTGGTGTTTCCTCCGGCGGCGGATCAGCTGAAGTCGGCGTGGATGGCGCAGGATCTCCTGCCTGCGCCGCCTGTACGGCTGCTGGAACTTCGGGAGCAATCTCAATCGGCACGGGGCGGAATGGTTCGGCGTCGGCGACAATTGGAGGTTTTGGCTGAGTTGGTTCGTCTTGTGTGCTGGTACGACCTCCGAGCCAGATGAGTGATAGAGATGAGATGAGAACAAGAGCAGCGACGGCCAACTTCTGCAATCCCGAAACATGCCGGCGGGCCGGCTCCGAGACCATCGATCCGGAGGCATGGACATCATGTCCCGACTGTGGGCCGGTTTCATTCATCGGCCGAGCCTTTCAAAACGCGCCACACGTCGGGTGTCACTGTACCGGTCCCTGGCGCTCGTCCCACAGGGTCATAAGCCCTGTTGAAAATGGACAAGACCGTATTGCCATCTCTCAGACGCCATTCCCGGGCGACTGCGGATACTTCAACATAGTCCCCTTTGACCGTGTAATTGGCAGCGGCTTCCTTGCCGTCGGGATTGATAATGTAGAGGGAGGGTATGCGGGAATTGCTTGCGAAGCCAAATACGGTGGTAAAGCCATTATCGAAAACTTGCAGCGGCGACAGCGATCGATCACCCTTTGCGACGTAGTGAAAATTGCTTTCGTCCGGACTGGTAGTTGCGGCGGGCCGATTCAACAAATCCTGAACTCTCTCGTCGCGCAGCACTTTCGCCCGGGCCTGACCAAGAATCGAGCGCCTTTCTGCGTCCTTTCTCCGAGCAGCAGCCTCATCAGCAGGATAGGTGAACTGCACACTGTAGTATAGGTCAGGTTGCTGCTCATCGAGTTTTGGCATCGCTCTCGTTGAAATACTGAAGACGTATCTCCGTGTACCGGACTCACTCTCGGCCAGCACGATGACCGGCTGCGGCGGGAGCATCCGGCTAGCCTTAAAAAAGAGATAGTTGGCGCGCGGGAGCGCAGCCAGGTCTTTGCTATTGGAAACGGCCACGGCTGCGACTGTCTCGTTGGCCGCGAATGTGACAACCAGCGTTGCCCCCACTGCGGTAGACAGGCGCACCACTTCGTCAGGACGGTAAGCCAGGTAGCGCATGCGCGCATCATGCTTGCCGGCAAGTGGTGTGTCTTCCGCGGACGCTTCCATCGTTAAGAAGAGTGAACAGACCAGCGCGAGAAACGCTCTTTTTGTCATGGCTGCACATAGCCCAGGTTCGATACGCTATCTTCCGAGCTTTGATAGGAAGTGATGAGTAGACCTCCCGGATTGGTGAGCCTCGATTGCCCAGGCAGACCCGTCAAGCGCTCGTAGCGGATGGTAGCTGTCCAGGTGGTCACTATCGGCATCTGCCCATCGACAACAAGCGTACGTTTGTAACGGATCTGTTGAACGTCCGGACTGATGTCGTTTGAAGAAATATGCCCGACCTCGAGCTTGCCGCGCTTGCCGACCGTGACTTGCGGCGAGGTGGGATTCGGATAGTTGAAGAAATCTTGATATTGCTGTCGCACAGCCGGCGCGCTGAAACTGGATACGAGGTCATAGGCGTATTGGGCCGTATCTGCTGTGTACCCCTCGCGCAGGCGTACATATTCCCACAGCGAAGCATTTATGACGGCTCGGTCTTGGGTTGCCGGCAGTCGAGACACTGACACTTCGCTGTCGACGGTCCCATCCGGCCGGACCCAGAGGAACACAGGTACGAGCTTGGCCAACGGGACCATGGCAGCGATGGTAAATGCCTGGGCAACATTTCCTAGGACCGCCGCTGCGGCAAAGGCGATCAGGGCCTTTGACAGGCGCCGCGCAGACTTCGCTCGTGACGTTTGAAACGCTTCCACCTTCTTATAGTGGGCGGCTAGCGTTTCTCTCTCCACCAGAAGGGCATGTTCAGGAAATTTCACTTTGGCTCTTCCGCGCATTCGACCTGAAGATCCTCAGGGGTGGTTTCCCATTGTCCCACGTTCAGTTGGAATGGGGCACCCGCGCACGTCGCAAGCCCATGGCTCGTCTTGCAGGCGGCCAAAGCGAGGATTGACAGAAGTAGGCAATATTTCATGTTTTTGGCACCGAGCTTGTCGATTGATTAACCACCCGCCGTTTTGGCAAAGTGGCGATTGAGGCTGTTAAGAGGTCGGTTCGCACCTCCCCAAGAGCCGCCGGCGATGCTGCTGGCGATCGTCGGAAGCGCGACGATCAGAGCGTCACCAGCTAGGAAAAGCATGTCGAGCTCGTAAAGCCCGATGATCTTGGCTGCTGTCGTGCCCGAGAATTTGATCATCAAAAGCATGGCTGCCAGCGAGACTGCTTCGGCAGCGATTACTATCGTTGCAACGATGTTGAGGAGGAGAAGCAGCAGCCCGTACGAGAGCAGTTGGCCGATCCATCTGGTGGCTATGTCTCGAGTGTGATCAAAAAGGTAGCCTACAAGGACCAGGGGGCCGATCGTCAAGAGCACCTTCGTCAGAATTCCAACGGCATCGTAGATCTCGAACGCTGTCCACAGCGCGCCGTAGAAAATCCATTGCGCTCCCTCGAAAGCAAGTATGTCCTGGCCGTTCATAGGCCCAATTTCGGAAGCAATCAGCTGAAAGACATACTGGCTTGAAGCAAACATGAGATCGAGCTTCTGGGGGATTCCGATGAAGGGCAAGTCGCTGCCACTGATGTCGTGAGCCAACCTCGGAATCGTTTCGTCGAAAAGCGCTTCAATGTACTGCTGATAGTTGGCCTGCCCTAAGATAAGGGCGACGACAATCGACACCATGATTACGCGCGAGATACCCCCGCGCGCATCGACTTGACCACGCATGACCAGACAGCCTTGGATTATTATCCAGAGCGTGACACACGCAACCAGAGGCGCACTGACCGCCGCTTGGACGTTTTCAAGCACTTTGTGCAGCCCGGACGTGAAGGCCCCATGAAAGATCGTGTGTATAGTCGTGAATGGCGCGGGAATTTTGAAATTCATGGCGTGAGCCTGATGTGTCCCTGATCAGCGCAGCTGAGCCTGATGAACTCAGCGTTCACGGGAGGAGGTCAAAAATGCGAGCGGTGTCCCGATGTTCGCGACGCTGCGTGGCGGCCTCCTCAGCGGCGTGAAGGCTCCCTTGTGCAGTGGCCATAGTCAGCAGACTCGTGGCCTGGGCATTTTGGATCATCGCATCGTGAATCTGCTTGAGGACCAGACCGTTGGTCACGGTGGCCTGCATAATATTTCCCGAGCGGGAAAGCTGACCAAGCGTGCCGGCGTTATCCTTAAGGCGCTTGTCCATCATGCCCAAAGTGTCGGCTGCAATAGCTGCGGCATTGGCGGCCCCAGCGATTTGTCCCTTTAACAGTTTCGCTTCTGAATCGTCGCCCGTGACTATCCGATTTGGGTCCTCCGCAATGTTACGGGCGATAATCGAAGCTGGCGCCCGAGCATCAAACATCTGCTCCTCCAGCTTATTGCTCGACGGGTAATGATTTCCTTGGTTCAGTGAGCTTAGCACTCCCGTGACAGCGAATGACGAGGTTAGCATTGTCACCATTTCGATCGTCGTAGCGAGCGTCTCGATTGACCTCTCAAGGATCGCCGCATTGGAAATCGCTGTTAAGGTCGATTGTGTTTCTGTTACAGGGTCGGTGACGATCCATTGCGACCGGGCCTGTCCGTGAAGCAGAAGGGAAGCAGCAAGGGTCGTTACTGCAAGTTTGGCAAGTTTCATGAATATTCCTCCGTCAGTCTTGAACTTCATGGTACCGGGCCATGAACTTGTCGAGCCACCCACTTGGGGCGTCTCCGTGCTGGTTGCGAAGCTGGTCGGCAAAGCGCACTGTGTTGGCCCGCCCCGAGAGTACGGCTACGTACTCGCGCATCTGCCCAAGATCGAATTCGCAAACAATACTCCCGCTATCGCGCTTGAGCAAAAACTTGCGGCTGCCGATTGCCATTCCCTGGCGGATTGCCTCGAACTCCTGCGCAGTGCACTTCAAGCCATCGACATACGCAGAGCGGTCCGCCGTCGGTGATGGGTAGAAAATTTTCGTCATACATTGCGCAACGAGACTAGCTCCGAGAGGCGATTCCAGAACGTGTTCAGGCTGCTGCGTTGCGAGTATCAACATGCCGTTGTTTTTGCGGACCGTGAGCAAGAACTTGTCGATAACGGCCGAGAATTGGGGGTTGAGTAGATAGAATCGAAATTCGTCGCAGCTCATCACGAACCGACGACCATCGACGATAGCGCCCACTCGATGCAGAAGGTATGCGGCGGCCGGTGCACAGACCTCCTCATATTCCAGGAGCTGCGTCATGTCGAAGCCCGTAATGGAGGCATCCAGCCTTACTTCGTCCACGTCGCCGTCAAAGGCCCATCCAAGCGCCCCCCCTCTACACCACCGCTGCAGCCGTGCTCCTGCGCCCTCGGAGGGGCTGTGCAATAGGAACTCGCGCAGGCCCGCAAGTGAGCGCATAGGGGGTTCGAACGAAAGCTGACGAACAATGCCGCGTTCCAGCCGACGGCTTTCCTCCGGCGAGATCGGACCACGGCCGTCACTCTCGATCAGGGCCATCAACCACTCGCGCAGAAAGTCCCGAGAGGCGGAGGTGTTGTCCAGTCCACGCAGAGGGGCCAAGCCGCTCGGAGCGCCTCTGCGCAACGCAAGATATGTCCCTCCCGTGGCTCGCACCAGCAGTTCACCACCCCGATCCTTGTCGAAGAAGACGATCGCACCATTGCGATCGACCAAGCTTTGCTCAAGCATCGCGAGGACAAAGGTCATCAGCGTCGTCTTGCCTTTGCCAACGGGCCCGAATATTGCCGTCATGCCGACGTCATTCTCATGGGGGATGTAGTCGAAAGAAGTTCCACCGTTTGTGCGAAAGCGCGCAACAGCATTGCCCCAGTGGCCGGAACTGGAACCGCTTGGGAAGTTCTCAAATGAGACGAGCCCGGCAAAATTGTGTGAGGTGATCGCCCCCGGGCGCGTGCGCCACCTGTTGTTCCCCGGAAGTTGGGACCAATATGCGGCCTCCATGCCGATGCCCTCTTGGACGATAACGGCGCCCGCGTCGGCCAGCCGTGCGCGGGCACTTGCTGCGCGATCTGCAAGGCTATTGAGGCTGTCGGCATAGACGCACAGGCTCAGATGATGCGAACCCATCACGAATTCGTTGCTTGCCAGTGCGTCCTCTGCCTCGGCAAGTTCATTGATCTGGGTGAGAGCCTTGTCGCCGGCACTCGTCATCTGGCTGGACTTAAGGCTTAGTTTGGCATGAGCTTGCGGGCGAGTGAGGAAGGAAAAGCTCTGGCTCAGGACAAGCGGGAAGTTGGCGGACAGCAAGGAATTTAGCATGCCCGGCCGCGTCGTCGCCGGATATTCACGGAACGAAAACAATGATCCGACGGAGCTATCCCCGGGCCTTCGAATCTCAAGCGCCCGCTTCCCGCAGATGACCTGGTCAGTGTAGATCGAGGCGCCAAGTGAGCCGGTAACCATCGGAACCGGAAGAAACCGGCAAGTCATCATGAGCCGAAGCGCCTCGCCGATTTCCGTGAAGAGCACGTTGCCTTTCTCACGAATACCCAACCGGCGCAGACCGTAACCGCCGAGTGCGCCAGCAATGATGTGCCAGAGGTCTTCCAGGCTCCGCATTTGGGTGGCTAGATCGTGCTCATTCCGTCTGCGGGACTTGGCAATCCGCAAGCCGATCTTGCCGATTGCGGTGCGGGGGGACACGATCAAAGTGAGGAAGTGATCGTTGCGAAAGAGCTTTCCCGACAGCACACGACGCTCGTAGGCCTCGCTCAGACTGCCAGCGAATGCACTTTGAAACCGGCGCGGCGCCGGCGCCGGCACATCGTTGTGTCTCACAAGATGAGCGTATATCGAGACATTGTCATCGGCGATGTTGCGCAAGAGAGTGTTGAACGCGCGGCAGCGCGAGTTGCGCATCTCAGCGTCTTCCAAATCAAAGGGCACACCGTTCACATGTGCCATGGCCATGATCGATCCGTCTTCCAGAAGGACAACCTGATCGCTTACGTGACCAACATACGGAAGGTAGATCTCGCCAGACCTCTCGGTCCGGCCGCTGGCGCCGAACATTACACCATTCCTCTTCCGCGTTTCGGCACTCTGATCGGATTGGCGCTGACGCTTGCGCCTCCCCAGACCGGCCCGTCCACGCTTCTGCCGGCCGTCTGCAAATAGAGCAGCACGACGCTTGCCGCGTTATAGTCACGCTCAACAACCAGCCGTGCTCCGAACCAGAGTGGCGCGAGAACGATTTCGTAGAGCGGGTTCTGAAGGATAATGATAACAAGCCCAGCCAACATCATGAGCAATCCGGCCAGCGTCAGCGGCACCCCCAGAAACAGTGCGGGGCGCGTCGCCGCCACATAGAGGGTGCTCACTTCCAACCGGTCGCTCATCAGCCACCGCCTATGAGCGCCTTGCCCAGGAAGCTGGCCCCGAACATGATGACGATCCCTCCAACGACACCCGCAACCAGGCCAAGTGAAGCACGACCGAACATCCAAGAGATACCGATGGCTACGAGCCCGAGCACGGCCAGTGATTGTCCAAAGGGGCCAAGTATGAACGTGCAGATATTCTGGACCATCTTGGCAGGATCCGTCCCTCCGGTCACCTGAGCCGCGGCTGGCCCGCTGTAGAAGACCGTCCACGCCGCGCCTGCAGCAGCGGCCGGTACATATTCAGCCGCCATGCGCAGCATGGAAAAAGGCGAAGGAACACGCGTTTTAAGCGCACGAAGTATCTTGAGTGGCGTCATCATTGCATCTCCATGTTTCAATCGAATACGAGTTTGTTCGGGTTCGAGGGTTCCCGTGCTTTCGCAGCCTGGCTGCCTGTCGGATCGGAGGGATCGGCCCCGGAGCGGTCTGGCTGATACGAGCCCCAGATGTCCCAAGAATCTTGGTTGGGCTGCTTCTTTCTATTGGCCTGTTGGCTCTGCTGGAGCAGAGGCGGCACGGCTTTCCGACCGGGTGCCTCAAGGTGCGGCACATCTCGAGCAGTCGGCTCCAGCGTTCTCTCAAGGAGACTTGAGATGTCCTTTGCGGCCGACTCGACCTTGCGTACATAACCGTTGGCGAAGCCATGCGTGACGTCGCCCGTGTTATAGGCCGAGATGGCACGGCGAAGCGCCAGTTGCTGTGCCACAGCAGTGGTGCCGCCGGCATACCGGCTTTCAAGCAGGTGGGCGGCAGCCGAAAGCGAGGCGCAGGGCTCGAAAGCCCTTTCCGGCGTGAGATTGAGCACGGCAAAGTTCTTGCTGTTTATCTGCATCAATCCAACATCGACAGAATGTTGTGCTTCGAGGCGTTCCTTGATGCCCCGCGTGGCTTCCAGGTGGTCTATCCAGCGAAGCTGCTCACCTGTGGTGTTGTCATGAGCCACCAGCGTTTCAAAGCCACTTTCAATCTTGGCAATCGCGGCGAGGGTGGACGGCGCAACCCAGGGGGCGCATTTGCGCGACAGGCTGCGGAACTCACGCGGAGAAAGTGGCGCGGGCTCGGCTGGGAGTGACATGGATGTCATCAGGACGATGGCCAGCGGCCAAGCTGCAATAAACATTCCCTATCACCTACCTTTCCAAGCCGCCGGACGGGTTCTGGCCCTGTCCGGCACGCGCTTATCGGGGAGGTTTGTTACTGTGTGATGTTCAAGTTCAGCTTTTCGGTTTCAATTGAAGCAAAGACGGTTCGTATCAGCGTGGGTGAGCATCTTGCGCATGCGTGGGTGGCGCGGGCCCGATCAGCCAGCGACATCCGGAGCATCTTGGTACAATGACTCCTGTACAGGATTGCTCGTCCCGGCCGTCCGTTGCTCCTGGAGTGTGGGCCGCGACTTTGGCGTCATGGATGGTACTTCTGTCAGCGCCAAGCCAAGGACAAAATGGGGAGCTTGGCGGGCTTGTTCAGGCTCGGGATCACCGTGGGGAATCGACTAAGGCGATAAAGCGGCCCAACTTTGCCGGTATGCTGCCGGTCCTTAAAGAGCAGCCATGCGCGGCCCTGCACACTCAGATCATTGCTTGAGACGCGAGCTCGTCCGCGAAGCTGGCTCGAAGGCGCAAATCCGCGGCGGCGAGGGTCAACTGGGAAGACGTGGCGGCGCAGCCCATCCTGGTGCGAGCCTCGTTCAGCTGTTCGGCCGCCGCCGCCAAAGGGTGGATCATGCACAGTCCCATCGGCAGATAACCGCACGTCATTGACGGAGTCCGACGGCGCAATGGACAAGCATAGTGACACGCTCAAGATGGAGGAGTTGCAGTAACTGAGAAATGTTAGCCCGGACGTTCACCGCAACCGGCGACCTGCCGGTCGCCGAACAGCTTTTGAGGCCGCCGGCGGCCTTGGACGAAGCCGGCTTGGCAGGAGACACACTATTTTGCACAAGGCCGCTGCAGCGAATCACGGTCTTCTTCCGCCGACCGCCTCTCCGATCAAGCCAAACGCCGCGCTGCTCAACCATGTCCGAGCTGGATCCACGAGCCGGAGGATATCGAGATGATCCAGGTCCGCAAACTCCAGGATGACCAGGATGCAAGGGCATAGCAGGAAACTTGGCATCCATGAGGTCGAACTTGAGTGATATTGGCAGGCCTGCACCAACGGGGGAGCTCGAAGCGAAAAAGCGAAGGACCACACGGCAGGGTCATGTCGGCGCTTGGACCTGTCTGGTGGCCACGGGCTGCCTTGGTGCGGTCAATTCGCTGGGGATGAAAAGAACAGGACGAGCACGGCCTCACATTGGCCGCACGCAACGGCGAGTGTATCAAGGAGCAGCTGTTCTGGGTCGGTGCCCCAGGGTTGCTCGGCAACAGGTTTAGACAAGGGGATTCAAGATTGAAGGTGTGCCGTTGAAACATGTTCTTGTCATTGACGATGATGCCGCAATGCGGCGCCTCATCGCCGAGTATCTCACGATGCATGCCCTGAAGGTAACCGCAGTCCACGATAGCAAGCAGTTTGACTATGTTCTTTCACGTGAGCCAGTCGATCTCGTGGTTGTTGACCTTAACCTAGGCCGGGAGGATGGACTTGCGATCGTCCGCAATCTGGCGACAAAATCGGATGTCCCTATCATAGTGATCAGCGGCGACCGGCTTGATGAGGCGGAAAAAGTGGTTGCACTGGAGCTCGGCGCAACCGATTTCATTCCCAAGCCTTTCGG
>NZ_JAMYSF010000055.1:0-12737 GCF_040321775.1 Mesorhizobium sp. M0243
AAGGTCAACAACCACGAGATCGACTGGCTCACGTGAAAGAACATAGTCAAACTGCTTGCTATCGTGGACTGCGGTTACCTTCAGGGCATGCATCGGCGATGAGGCGCCGCATTGCGGCATCATCGTCAATGACAAGAACATGTTTCAACGGCACACCTCGTTTTGGGGGTTGCGCCCCGATCAGGGTTGCATTACCTGAATCTGCAAGCAAAAGGCATGTATTAGTGATGACATTACTTGAAATTGAACAACTGGTTCTCAAAACCCTCAACGCTCTAGTTGCCGAAAAAGTAGAGGTGTCGATGACAACCAGAATGCGGGATCTCGGCCTCGACAGCCTCGACTATAACGAGCTTGCTACGGCGATCGAGAGCCGACTTGGCTGGTTTGTCGACGATTACAAGCTCTGGCAATACGAGTCCGTAAGGCATGTCGCCGACGCCGTCGCCAGTCAGGAGTTGCGCACCGCGGAACCACCAGCAGTGCGGCAAGTGCTGGAGTAGTGCTGTAGGCACAGGTTACGGTGAGGGCAGCTTGGGCGGCGGTAGCTATGGCCATTGCTCCGCTGTGGTTTCTATTCGTGACTGGTGTGTTTGAGAACTGTTGGGTCAGCCCGGTCCATGTCGCAGTGCCGATGCCCCCTTGATGGCGTTGCCCGCAATTGCGATCGCTGCGCCCAGGGCACCAATGCTGACGGTCGTTGTCAGGCCACCCGTTGAATTGTTGTCAGAGGCAACAGTGCCCACCACACCATCCCAATTGGTGGTCGTATAGACCGACATGTAGTCACGGAACACGCTCTCACTATACGTGGTCACGATCGTTGCCGTCGTACCGGTTGGCACGAGGGCTGACCACACTGACAGATAGACCACACCAGAATTGAAGATGCTTTCCACCTGAGCGAGAAGGGTGGCAGCCACACCCCCAATCGTCATACTGTTGACGGTCACTGCACTTTCGGTGTCAGTGGTCTCAGTTGCCACGATGACACGACGATTAGCGTGTGGCGCGACAAGAAGCGGAATGCTGGCGTGGGTGTAAACGGTCGTGGCAGTCGAGTCTTCGTGAGTGCCATTGAAGACCAGATCTATCGGGAACATTTCCTCCCAGACGCCCGAGCTGCGCACATAGACCTGTCGAGCCTTGGTCCAGAGGCTTGAGATTTTCACCCATACGGCGCTGGCCGCCCCCCAGACCCCGGAGGCTTTGACGTAAAGGGCCATTACGGCTGCACCCAGAAATCACCGTCCACGCCGCCAGAACGGGCAGCGGCCGAGATCGTGACGCTGCGATTTGCCATCGTGCCGACGCCGAGAAGCGCCTTGGTCTGGGCAATGAACTGCGGTCGACGATAATTGTCCCCGGTGCCGTCACTCGACACGCGACCGATGAAGCTCGTCACAGCGTCGGCACCTGTGGCGTAGGTCGAGCGGTACAAACGCGTCGTGATATCACCAGCGCCATCGCGCTGAGGCGATGAACATGTATGGCGAGAGCAGAACGTTTGGGGCGGGGCGGGACGAATAGGTTGCGGAGGGCTGACAAGGTCGAGACGAAGCGTTGCAGGCCTCCCGGCGATCGGACCCCTGCATCATCCGCTCCCGTTTTCGCGGCGGCACATGGGAATTCTCCGCTCCGTTGTTCAACCCCTTGTGCGACCGGTGCTTGACGTCCGGCATTACCTGTCGCTTTGCCGCTCCATACGAGCGAAGCTAGTCGGTGATCATGCGCTTCGGCGCGAGCCCCTGCTTCTTCAACAGCCGCGTCAGCAAGCGCTTGGCGGCCTTGGTGTTGCGGCGGTTTTGCACGATTTCGTCCAGCACATATCCATCCTGTTCGACGGCGCGCCACAACCAAAGCTTTTTGCCGGGCGATGGTGACGACCACTTCGTTCAGGTACCAGACATCATTCCGGCACGGCGGCTTGCGGCGCAAGCAGCGAGCGCAGTCCAGCCCGAACTTGATGCCCCACCGGCGACTTGTCTCATACGAAACCACGATGCCGCGTTCCAGCAGCATTTCCTCAACCAGGCGCAGGCTAGCGGAAACCGGAAATAAAGCCAGACCGCGTGGGCGATAATAGGCGGCGGAAATCGGGGGGCGTGTAGCTGACGGCGGGCGTATTCATGCCCCCCGGCGTCCATGTCGCAAATCTTGACGATTGCTTTGTGTGTCAAGCCCGCCGCAGTCTCAACGCGTTCATATGCAGACATTGTGAAAATCGCCCTATTCCGCCTTTTTTTTACCGCCCCTTAAGTCCCCCGCTCGCATGCTTGTCGATGCCATTGAACTCATAGCCATCGGCCAAGGATTTTGGAAAATATGTTTCCGCTCGCAGCAGAAAACGTGAGAGTCGCTGTAGGCCTAACGTTAAGGGGAGAGAGCGGTTTAATTGGACGAAATGGGTACCGGAGTACCGAGTCATGAAGCCACGAGGTAATCTGGTCCGACTGAAGCAATTTCAGGTGAATGAGAAGCGGCGACAGTTGCACCAGCTAGACATCATGATTGCCGATTTCGAACGCATGGCGCGAGAACTGGACTTCCAGTTAAACGCCGAGGAAACGAAGGCCGGCATCTCCGATGTCAATCATTTCGCTTATCCGACGTTCGCCAAGGCCGCTCGCCTACGTCGTGACAACGTCAAGAATTCACAATCGGACCTTCTGCGGCAGAGAACCGCAGCCGAGCCATGCCTCGCCGAGGCTGAAGCAGAGCTCTCCAAGGCGCAAATGCTAGAATCGCGCAGCGGCAGAGGCCACGACCTCGAACCCGGCAACCGAAGCGCCATGATCGGCTGAGCCGGATGGCTTCAGCGCGCCTCATTCGCGACACCCGACTGGCCGTTGGCGCGCGAGAGGCGTGCGGGCACTGTAAAGATATCAGCGTCTTGATGCAGCGATAGCTGGTCGGGACGGCTGTCATGCTGCGGCGACATACGCGATTTTGTTCCAGATTTGCATGGCGGCGTTACGCAGGTATTGGGGGAAAGTGGAACTGGTGGCAATCGGATCTCGGTGGAAACGAACCGCTGCCGGCGGACCGGCGCCTGGCGGCAACGCCTGGCGCTTTCGGCGGCGGCGGTAACGGCAAAGCAGGCTGGCCGCGTCGAGGATGAAGCGGCACCTGCGCGATGCCGTTCTGCTCAGGGCCGGGAGGCGGGGTCGGCCCCGCCGGCCGGATGCTGCTCGCTTGGCGCGGCATCGTAAAGTCAACCGACAGCTTATGAAGATGTGCGTACATTGGGCCATGTCAGAAGTTGCTCGTGATCCGCTCTATGGTCGCCACCGCTTTCCCGCCGAGATCATTGCGCACGCGGTATGGCTCTACTTTCGCTTTCCGCTCAGCCTGCGCATGGTTGAGGACATGCTGGCGGCCCGCGGCATCATCGTCACGCATCAGACCGTTCGAAGCTGCGGAGAAATTCGGACGGCATTTCGCCCAGGAGATCAATATCAGCCGGCTGCCTGGGCGACAAATGGCATCTCGACGAATGTGTCGTGGCTATCAGTGGCAAGAAGCAGTGGCTCTGGCGTGCCGTCGATCAGGACGGCTTCGTCCTCGAAGTGCTGGTACAGAGCCGCCGAAATGCCAAGGCGGCAAAGCGTCTGATGCGCAAGTTGCTGAAAGCTCAAGGGCGGACACCACGGATCATGATCACCGACAAGCTCCGATCCTATGATGCCGCCATGCGCGACCTCATGCCCGGCGTCGAACACCGGTCGCACACAGGCCTGAATAATCGAGCGGAAAATTCGCACCAGCCGACCCGACGACGCGAAAGGATCATGAAACGCTTCAAGTCGGCACGCCAGCTTCAGCGGTTCGTTTCCATCCATGATCCGATTGCCGACCTGCTCACTTTCCCTGCAATGCGCTGTCATCGGCTCAACATCGAGACCTGCGTAACGCCCCATGCAAATCTGGAACAAAATCGCGTGTGTCGCCACAGCGTGACAGCCGTCCCGGCCAGCTATCGCTGCATCAAGCCGCTGAAACTTACAGTGCCGGGCGCGCTGCTACCTGAATTTCCTTACCGCTCAATCAATGTGACAGCACCGATTCTTCTCAACCGCGGCATGCCCTAAATCGTCACTTGCGTTCCGATCTCGACGACGCGTCCGGTCGGGATCTGGAAGTACTCCGTCGCGTCGGCCGCCGTACGCGCCAGGCCGATGAACAACCGGTCCTGCCACACCGGCATGCCGGAATTGGGCGAGGCCTTGAGCGAACGCCGTGACAGGAAGAACGAGGTCGTCATGATGTCGAACTTCCAGCCCTGCTTGCGGCAGATCGCCAGCGCGCGCGGGATGTTCGGCTGCTCCATGTAGCCGAAGGTCAGCGTCACCCGCATGAACAGCTCGTTGACCGTCTCCATCTTGACCCGGTCGCTGTCGGGCACCACCGGTTGCGGTGCCGTCACCACCGAAAGGATGACGTTCTGCTCGTGCAGCACCTTGTAGTGCTTCAGGCTGTGCATCAGTGCGGTTGGCGCGCTGAGTGGATCGCTCGTCAGGAACACGGCGGTGCCGGACACCAGCTGCGGCTTTTTCTTCAGGAGATTGCCGGCGAGGAAATCGAGCGGGATTTCGTTGCGGCGGGTCTTGTCGAACAGATAGCGGCTGCCGCGCACCCAGGTCCACATGGCCAGCACAATGGTGAAGGCCACCGCCAGCGAAGCCCAGCCACCCTCGAACACCTTGACGATGTTGGAGGCAAAGAAGCCGATGTCGATGAAGCCGAACAGCGCCGTCATGGCGACCGCCACCCACAGCCGCCATTTCCAGATCCGGGTCATGACGACGAACAGCAGCACCGTCGTCACCAGCATGTTGCCGGTCACCGAGATGCCGTAGGCCGATGCCAGCCTGCTGGACTCACCGAAGCCCACCACCAGCAGCATCACCGCCAGCGCCAGCAACAGATTGACGCGCGGCATGTAGATCTGGCCCGACTGCCGTTCCGAGGTGTGCAGGATTTCGAGGCGCGGCAGCATATTGAGCTGCACCGCCTGCCGGGTCAGCGAGAAGGCGCCGGAGATGACCGCCTGGCTGGCGATGACAGTCGCGGCCGTCGCCAGCACGACCATCGGGATCAGCGTCCAGCCTTCGTTCATCTCGAAGAATGGATGGCCGACGACGCCGTTCTTGGCCAGCACGAAGGCGCCTTGCCCGGCATAATTGAGCAGCAGGCAGGGAAACACGATCGCCAGCCAGGCCAGCACGATCGGCTTTCGGCCGAAATGGCCGAGATCGGCATAGAGTGCTTCGGCGCCGGTGACGGCGAGGAAGATGGCGCCGATGGTCACGAAAGCGACGTCGGGCGAATTGATCAGGAAGGCGACGATGTAGTGCGGGCTCACCGCCCACAGGATTTCTGGATCGGCGATGATGTGGTTGAGACCGGAAAGGCCAATTGCCAGGAACCATACGGCGGTCACCGGGCCGAACACCAATCCCACCCCGCCCGTGCCAAAGCGCTGCACCGCGAACACCATGGCAAGGATGACCAATGTCAGCGGCACGACATAGGGTTGGAAGGTCGGCGTGACGACGTTCATACCCTCGACCGCCGACAGCACCGATATCGCCGGTGTGATGACGGCGTCACCGAAGAAAAGCGATGCCCCGACGATGCCGATAGCGAGCATCAATGCTGAACGCTTGGGGAAACTGCCGCGCGCCAGCGCCATCAGCGACAGCACGCCGCCCTCGCCGCGGTTGTCGGCGCGCAGCACGAACATGATGTATTTTATGGTGACGATGATCGTCAGCGACCAGATGATCAGCGACAGCACGCCGAGAATATCGCCGCGCTCGGCGACATTGCCGCCCGACGACGCCACCAGCGCCTCGCGAAAGGCGTAGATCGGGCTGGTGCCGATATCCCCATAGACGACACCGAGCGCGCCCAGCATCAGAACCTTGGTGCTGTGCTGTTCGACTGCCGAATGGCTCGATTGTTCGATGGGTTCTGCCTCGCTACCAGTATTGGTAAGGACCATGGACGACACTCCGATAAGGGGCGGCCCTCTACCTTTGCTGCACTGCAATATCAAGTGCCGCGACGTAATGGCTCCGTATGCGGACCGCATTTGTTGCCGCACCGGCGGATTGTCTCATACGAAACCACGATCCCGCTCCCGGGCCATTTCCTCGACGAGACACAGGCTCAAGGGGACCTGAAGCAGGGCCAGACCGGATGGGCGATGATCTGCGGCAGGAAACGATGGCGCTGCTTGTAGCTGACGGCATATCTTTCTCCTTTGTGTGTCTGCCAGACGAGCGGGCGGGCACGGAAGTGGTCGCGCTCTGGCTGCCAGACATACTCGTCCAACCTGATGAAAACCTGACTTGTACACCCAGCCCAAGCAAGGCGACCAACAAGTTCTCTCCCGAGGTCCGGACCCCCCGCGGTGCGGCTGGTTCTGGATCACGAACGCGAGCATACGCCTCCGATCAACCCGGGGCGGCACAGCGCGGTGGGCGGCGGTTTCACCGTGCGCGCCGGAGTTCCCACGGATGCTGCGACGAAACTGAAGGCTCTGGAACGCGAGAGCCGCGAGCTTCGCAGGCCAACGAGAGCAAGGCTTCCGCGTATTTTGCCCAGGCGAAGCTCGACCGCCGGTTCAGGCCACGATCGCGTTCATCGACGATCACCGCAAGGCGCATGGGGTTGAGCCGATCTGCAAGGTGCTGCCGATCGCCCCGTCGACCTACCACGACCATGTCGTCAAGCGCGTCGACCCCTGCCGGCTGTCGGCTCGGGCAAGATGGGATACAGCCTCGACGGATGAGGTCCGACGGGTTTGAGGCGAACTTCCGCGTCTACGGCATTCGCAAGGTCTGGCGGCGGTTGCGTCGCGAGGGCTTCGAGGTCGCCCGCTGCACGGTTGCCCGCTTGATCAAGGCCATGGGCCTCGAAGGCATCGTCCGCGGCAAGCCGATCCGCACTACGGTGTGAGCGACAAGGCCGCACCTTGCCCTCTCGACCACGTCAACCGCCAGTTCCATGCTCCGGCGCCGAACATGCTGCGGGTCTCCGACTTCACCTGCGTCGCGACCTGGACGCTTCGTCTATGTCGCCTTTGTCATCGACACCTATGCCCGTCGGATCGTCGGCTGGCGGGTGAGCCGGACGGCGCATGCAGCCTTCGTTCTCGATGCCCTGGAACAGGCTCTCCATGATCGGCGGCCCGCGCGGGGAGGCGGGCTCATCCATCACAGCGATAGAGGCAGCCAAGGCGGATTCAACCGGATCGTCGCAACACCGGCATCATACTGTCCCCCAAGGAGCTGGTCGAGGAGTTCGGCAGGTGTTTTCCAGCCGAGCGTTTTGCGCGGTCTTGTGTTGATAGCATGGGCAACTGCGTCCAGTTCCCGGGCTGTGTGCCGACTGAGATCCGTGCCCTTTGGAAAGTACTGTCTCAGCAAGCCATTGGTGTTTTCGTTGGAGTCTCGCTGCCACGGGCTTGGGGATCGCAGAAGTAAATCTCGAGCCCGGTGTCGATGCGCAGGTCGGCTGCTGCGCCATTTCCGCTCCATGGTCCCAAGTCAGCGACTGACGCAGCTGCTCGGGAAGTTTGCCCATGGATCGGGCTATGGCTCTGCGGACTGCTTCAGCGCCGTGGCCGGCAAGTGGTGGACCGTTCTTGATGCGCAGGCTCTGCTGATAGCCATGCATGCGCGGCAGGTGAAGCACGCATTGTGAAGCGTGAACTTCGTTCCACGAGCGTACCGATCGCCTAGCTTCCGAGGCCAAGGACGAGGTCGCCTTCCCAATGTCCGGGGACAGCCCGATCGGCAATTTCGGCCGGACGGTCGCTTATTATAAGGGCGTCTCCAATGAAGGACTTGTTGCGAACTCGGGCCCGTTCGCGCGGTACGCGCAACGCTCGGCCTGAACGCAGACATGCGGTCAGTCCTCGGCGCAATGCTCCGCGTCCTTGAATGTACAAGGACTGATAGATCGTCTCGTGGCTGATCCGCATGGTTTGATCCTCTGGGTAATCGATCTGAAGCCGATTTAGCGATCTGCTCGGGGCTCCAGGCTGCCGACCACCTCCGGCTCTGTCGTTTTTTCCATACCCACCTTGGGGCCCTCGAATGAGGCGCCATTGGGGTTGGTGACTTTGCCGGCCAAGCGCTCCTCAACATATTCACGCAGAGCCGGATTGACCGCCAGCTTGCCAGGAGGCCGCCGGGACTCACGATCGGCGTGCCATTGGGCGGCACTGGCCGGTAATCCAGATTGCCGCTGCGCGTCGCGGCATTGCGCCTGACCTCCCGCGAGATTGTGCTCGGCGGCCGACCTAGTTTACGAGCAATGGCCCGGATGCCGATTCCCTTGGCAAGCTCAAGCGCAATATCCTCGCGCTCCCGAAAGAAAGATATCGCCCCGAAGGCGGCTTCGCCCACGGCGCCAAATGCGTTGGCGGCATCCCTCCTGCACTCCGAAACCAGCGCGGACCAAGAGGCGTTGATGTACCGGCATCCAGTGCGGCCTCCTCGCTCGAATGTCCCAAGGCAATAGCTTGCCAGAACCGGAAGCGATTCTCACGCTGCCAGGCGGCGGACGCCCGGGCGAATCTAGCTTCTTTCGAGTGCACCGATCTGAAGCGCGTTGGTGAACCGTCATTGCAACCTCCAATCCCTTGGTGTTGCGACGACCGGTTGAATCCGCCCAACACGTCAGCATTCAATACACCGAGCGCTTGGCGGAGGCCGGCGTCGAACCCGCAGTGGGCAGTGTCGGCGACTCTTTCGATAATGCTCTCGCGGAAACGATCAACGGTCTTTACAAGGCCGAGGTGATCCATCGACGCGGACCCTGGCGCTCATTCGAGGCCGTCGAGTTCGCCACGCTCGAATGGGTCGACTGCTTCAACAATCGCTGGCTGCTGGAGCCCATCGGCAACATCCCGCCGGCCGAAGCCGAGGAACGCTACTACGCCATGTTGGATGAACCAGCCATAGCCGCGTGACTCAAACGAAACGGCCACCGGAATGCCCGGGGCAGTTCACATCGCATTTGATGCCAGCTTCATCGTATTTTCTTCGGCTTGGACGGGCACTTGGCAGACCCACAGAGCTGGGAACCCTTTGCCATACTACAACTGTAACATCATATCGGTTTAGCAGGTCAAGCTTCGGTGGTAACCTCATTGGGTAGAATAACTACTTTGGAGGCGAGCAATGGATCGCGATAACAAACGGGCACGTGCAGCTGCAAGATCATCTCAAGGCGTGGGGAGCAGTAGCCTCCGTGACGTTCCAGAGGGGCCATTGAGCGATGTTGCAGAACGGCTGGTAACCGCTAACCCGCGCGATACAGCGCGAAATCTTGGGGGCTTCAAAGGCCTCGGGACGCACGAGCGAACAGCCGTTCGGGGCACTCAACCCGGGCCAGAAACTGACCTCGCGAGATTTGAAAGGCGGACCAATCGTCTTGGACGATCAGCCATCGATCTGGCCGCGACATTAACAGCCGAATTGGGGTACAGCACGGATGACATAGCATTGCAGAAAGTCGGAGCGGCCAGTAATCTAGGCGATTACCTAACGCCAGGGCTGCAAGATGCTATTGTTAATCGCATTGGCAACATGGATCCGCCGTCGCAAGCTCTCGGAGCTTATTACGTTGCGCCACACTTCAGTAAGTTTACTGACGAAAACAAATCTCGCATTCTTGATCAGGCCATTGGATTGGCTTCTTCTGATCCGGATGGCAATGTCAGGATGATGGCATCCAATGCTATTCTCAACATGTATCAACAGTTAGACGCAAACCAACAGGCCCAAGCTCACTCAGTTTTTCCCGGCATGCAAGACATCTTGCCGCACATGCCGCCGCCGCAGCATGCAGCAGAGGAACGGAGTGCGAATCTGGACGGCCACATAGCAGGTATTGAGGCTGCAGTCCGTGATACAGTAGGCCCGCAAACCTCCTATGAACAGCTGCAGCGGGGTGCTCAAATCGGGCGGTCCATAAACCACGCCTTCAATCACGCCCGAGAGGACCTAATGGAGGCCACCAGAAGCAGAGATCGCTCCGGCCGTTGAGGTCTCGGCCATGGTACAGTGACGCTTTCTCTCCCGAATTCCGTTTACGGCCTTGCCGTTTCCAATTCGCTGGCCGTTGACGTACCTGCTTAGTGTAACTTTCAAAAACCACGTCTGCCGGGTGATGCGCTGCAAGCATCGCACCACCCGCTGCGGCATCGATCTGTCGAGCGGCGACATCGCGCGACGCCGGTTCGGTCTCTGAAGCACGCGCAGCATTAGCTACGGCTAATCCGGCAATGGAACAATGCTTTCAACAAAAACGACGCCCCCCAACATAGCCATTAGCATCGCGTGCTCACTCGCCGTGGGCTTCTGTGCGGCAAGTCTTTACGCAACCTTCCGCCACGGCGGTAGCGGCGAGGCTCTGATGGCGTTTGATGTCCGTGCCTTTTGGTTTGAGACGCCCTTCTATTTGGGTTTCGCAACCCCCGTTTTCTATCGGGGCGCGGCTATCGTGCTCTCGACGTCCGCGGTCGTCTTGCTGATTCAGCAGATCGTATTGCGCCGCAAGCTCGAACACCACGGGACGGCTCGTTGGGCTCGAGTGAATGAAATGCGACGCACGGGATATCTGCGACGATACCGTGGCGTGACAGGGCCGGTGTTTGGGAAGACAAGTGGCCCTTTCTGGCCTGGCTACTACCTGACCAATGGCGAGCAGCCTCACAGCCTCATCGTTGCACCGACCCGCGCTGGCAAGGGCGTCGGCATAGTCATTCCAACGCTACTTACATTCAAAGGCTCGGTGATAGCTCTGGACGTCAAGGGGGAGCTCTTTGAGCTCACCTCGAGGGCGCGCAAAGCCGCAGGTGACGACGTGTTTAAATTCGCGCCGCTGGATTCGGAGCGGCGCACAAACTGCTACAATCCGCTGTTGGATCTTATAGCGTTGCCTCCACAGCAGCAATTCACCGAAGCCCGCCGCTTGGCCGCAAACCTGATTACGGCCAAGGGGGAGGGCGCGGAAGGTTTCGTCAGCGGCGCGCGAGATATCTTTGTCGCGGGAATCCTTGCCTGCATCGAGCGGGGCACGCCAACAATCGGCGCCGTCTATGACCTCTTCGCCCAGCCGGGGGAGAAGTTTAAGCTCTTCGCGCGACTCGCCATGGAGACCCAGAACAAAGAGGCACAACGCATCTTCGACGACATGGCGGGGAACGATACGAAAATCCTAACCTCCTACACTTCCGTGCTCGGCGATGGCGGGCTCAACCTGTGGGCGGATCCCGCTGTAAAGGCGGCCACAAGTCGCTCGGACTTTTCGGTCTATGATCTTCGCCGTCGCAGAACGTGCATCTATCTTTGCGTTGGTCCGAACGACCTTGAGGTGATCGCGCCTCTGATACGCTTGTTTTTTCAGCAAATCGTTTCAATTCTGCAGCGGTCGCTGGCCCGCCGGGATGAAAAGCACGAGGTTCTCTTCCTGCTCGACGAGTTCAAGCACTTGGGTAAGCTGGAGGCGATCGAGACCGCAATCACGACTATCGCGGGCTACAAGGGGCGTTTCATGCTCATCATCCAAAGCCTTTCGGCACTGACGGGGGCTTATGGAGAGGCTGGCAAGCAGAATTTTCTCAGCAATACCGGACTGCAAGTGTTCATGGCCACGGCTGATGACGAGACTCCGAACTACATTTCCAAGGCCATCGGTGAATACACGTTTGAAGCCAAATCGATTTCCCACAGCCAGGCGCGAACGTTCGACTGGACCATTCAGAATTCACATCAAGGTGCACCGCTCTTGCGTCCCGAACAGGTTCGGCTGCTCGATGACGACTACGAGATTGTTCTCATCAAAGGTCTGCCACCATTAAAATTGAGGAAGGTGCGTTATTTCTCGGATCGCATTCTGAAACGCATCTTTGAACGCCAGACAGGCGCCCTCCCGGAGCCGGCGCCCTTGACGGGAGCAGAGGAGGCGCTCTCCGCCGAATCTCAACTCGATGACCCGCTGTGTGAATTGGCGCAGGACTTTGACGATACAGTTTGATGTGAGGCTGGTGTGGACCCCGCGAAAAAATCCATCCCGTGTAACAGCTTTGTCGCAGGTGCAGGACGCCGGCTTGGAAGAGGGGCAAGCGGGCCAAGCCCGGCAAGTGGGCTTTGAGCAGCACGTGTCCGAGGCGCTCCGGCCGCTGTTCGATGGTCGAGCTGACGAGCCGCCAACCAATCCAGAGGAGCTTCTGCGACTGGAACAGGGGGTTTCGCGAGGTGCTTCAGCGAGGGCAGAATCATCAAGCCGCCTCGTTTTTTTCAGCAACCCAGGGATGCCCGCTGGACGGGATGACCTCAACAGAAGCGTGTCGGAGGCTTTCGCAAGCTCTGGGACGCCGGAGTTCGGGCCGCCGCCCCCAGTCTTGGCTGCCAGCCAACAGCAGATCCGCCCTTCGCCGGATGAGCTTGACCAGGGCAACCACCTGCCACCCGAGTGAGTCGTCCCAACAATGAACATTCACCAGCGCTGTTGTGGCCAGCGCAGACGCAGAGGGCCCTGAATACGCCGCAAGCCGTCGCCATTCAGCAGCAGCTGAGCGAAATCGGCAATTCAGGCGGCCGCGTGCATATGCAGAGAGGGGCTGATGCGATCTCCGGACCGGTAGCTCTCGCCGTAATTGATCAGGCTGGTACTGTTGGAAGGCTTGATCAGCCTCGTCACCCCAATCTCCAGCA
>NZ_JAMYSF010000056.1:0-9850 GCF_040321775.1 Mesorhizobium sp. M0243
GCAGGAGCGGACACAGTCCATTATCACAATCACAGGATCAGCAGATCCAGCTTTTTCAATAACATAGCGAGGTGTGCATTATGTCGTGGGATCGGTCGGGCCGAGGAAGTGGACGACCTCGCAGCGAGCGACGAAGCCGAGTTGGGCCAGCGTGAAGATTCGATCGCGGTCGAGCGAGGGCTGGAAAGAGAAGTCGAAGCCGGCGAGCGTCTTGATCGTGGCCAGGCGCCCCATGCGCAGTGCCGTCTTGGTCCGGCTGTTCTCGCGCAGGGTCAACTCTTCCGAGAGGAGGATGTCCATGGCTTCGAGGGCGGCGATCTCGCCTTTCTCGAGCCGGCGCACGACATGATCGAGCGCTTCGAGCGCCCGCGGCATCTTCAGGCCGACGAGGTCGTGGCGGATCCGGTCGATGGTGGATGGCGTGGTGTCGAGCGCGTTCGTCATGGACGTTGCTCCTTCGCCATCACCCGGGCGACGGCGTCGTAGAAGGCCAACGGGCGCTGAGCGACCCTGTCGCCCGAGCCATGAAGAATGACCTCGTCGTTCCTCAGTCTTTGTCGGCCGCTTGTGGACGTGGATGTTGCGATGACCCGGCTCGACATGACGCTGGTGCCGGCCTTCGAGAATAGGATGGGTGGCAATCAGTGCGCCGTCCTCGAAGATGCGCAACTCTTCGGCCAGCGTGTGTACCTCGACGACACGGCGCCTGGTGGCGTCGGGCACGCTGTAGAAATTGCCGCCGACGCTGACCATGCCCTCCCGGCTGATACGTCGCTCGAGCTTTAGGACCGATCGGAACGGAGCCAAAGGCAGCGGCCGCAGCGCTGCGCGCTCCTCGGCGAAAGCTTCGTTGACGACACGCCTTGTGGTGGCGTGAACCCTCGGGTTTGCGACCGTGTCCAGCCAGTGACGCAACTGGGCGTTCAGGTCTTCGAGATTGCGAAAGGACCGGGCCAGGAAGAAGTCCTCGCGAATGTAGCGGAACGGCCGCTCGACCTTGCCTTTCGTTTTGGCGCGGTAAGGCCGACACGCCTTGGGATGGAAACCATAGTGGCGGGCAAGATCGACGAGGGCACGGTTGTAGACGATGCCGCCGGTATCGCCTTCGCCGATCACAGCCGTCTTCATACGGTCGTAAAGCACTTCGCGAGGAGCGCCGCCCAGCGCCTCGAAAGCCCCAGCATGGCAGCGCAAGACAGTCGGCAGATCCTGGTGGACGACGAAGCGTGCCCAGATAAGGCGACTGAAGCCAAGCACCATGGAGAATAGCCAGACGATTCTCGGCGTGGTCGGCTCATCGGCAAAGACGACATTGAACTGAGCGAAGTCGACCTGCGCTTGCTCGCCGGGCGGGGTCTCGAAGCGAACCTCGTATCCACGCTCCGCCGCGGCAGGACGGACGTCGCGCAGGAAGTCGGTAACGGCCGTGTAGCCGCCGCCATAGCCGAGGTCCTTCAGTTCGCGGAAAAGCCGGCTGCCGGTGAGCCCGGGATATCGCGTGACCCGTTCGCGAAGATAGGCTGTGAAGGGATCGATCACCGCCTGACGCGGCTTGCGCGGTCCGTAGGCCGGAGCCTCGAGCCCGCGCGCAATGTATTTGCGCACCGTCTTGCGGTCGATCCCGCTCTCCCTGGCGATCGCCGACACCGACAGGCCCTGCCGATGCAAATCCAGTATCATCATCATCTCCCCGATCTTGATCACCGAAATCCCTCTCCCGACCATCAGGAGAAGCATCAACGATCACGCGCCGCCGGTCTTCCGGAGCGCGCTCCGGAAGACCGGCGACAGCGCTAAACTGGGGAAGATTCAAACGGCACTTCTGGGGAGTATTGAGCCGGCATCGACAGGATGAGGATTCGCGCATCCTGCCAGTGGCTGGCGGCGGCTTCGCGCAGGCCTACAATGCCCAGGCCGCAGTGGCGACGGGCAGCCTGCTGGTGGTGACCAACGATGTGGTTCAAGCCGCCAACGACAAGCAGCAGATCGCACGACGCTGGACAAGCTCGCCGCGCTTGGCGAGGCGCTGGGGAGCCCCGAGACCTTGCTGGCCGATAGCGGCTATTTCAGTGAAGCGAACGTCGAGGCCTGCGCGAAAGCCAGGATCGCGCCGCTGATCGCGCCGGGACGCGAGCGCCATCATCGCTCCTGGAAAGAGCGTTTCGCCGCCGCCCCGCAGGCGCCGGACGATCCGACAACGTTGCAGGCGATGGCGCACCGCCTGGCAACGCCCGAAGGCCGGCAAGCCTATGACTTGCGCAAGCAGACCCCCGAACCGGTGTTCGGCATCATCAAATCGGTCATGGGCTTCCGGCAATTCCACCTGCGCGGCCTCGAAAAGGTGAAAGGCGAGTGGAACCTGGTGACCCTGGCCTGGAACATGAAGCGGATGTTCGCCCTCAGCCAAGCCTGAGCCAGCAGCCGCACCCCCGTTCCTCAAGAGAAGTCCTGAAACCATGAAATCTTCACGTTCCAATGTGTGCTCAGTCCACTTCGCATGCCCCAGCCCGACAGGCTGCTAGGAGAATGCAGTAGCATCGTGAAGCGCGTCGTGCGCTCGACCAGCGTCCCGATCGCCGAGCTGCCAAGACCGAAGATCGCCTTCCCAATCTCGGCACCGCTCGATCGGCCGCTTCGGCGGGGTGCTGACTTATCATGATCTCCGGGTGAGACATTGCCCTTGCCTACGTACGCGCGCGCCCTGGGGACCCGTAACACACCTCCTGTTGGTAAGCAGACCGTCAACTCGCCTCGTTGCACTCCGCGGCCCTGAATGAAAAGGGCCTGATAGATGGCTTCGTGGCTAATGCGCATGGTTTTGTCGTCCGGAAAGTCGATCCACAAGCGTCGGGCTGAGGATGAACATCGCGGTGGCATACCGCCGCCGCCTCTCGGAACCATCTGGTGCCCACAGGCTGCGACACTCCGGCTCGAGCGCAGCATCGTCGCTACTCAGCCCTGCGGCGATCGCCCGCCAGAATCCATTCTGTTCATCGGGCCAGGACGATTTGGCGGCAGAACTGACGGCACGGTCGTCGAGAGTCAGGGGCGTTCGAGCGCAAGCGCCCCGCCCGCAAGCCTTTCCCCGAACATCTGCCGCGTGAGCGTGTCGTCATCGCCGCACCGTCAACCTGCCCGTGCTGCGGTCCGGCCAAGCTGGCAAAGCTTGGCGAGGACGCGCATTCTTGCCCGATAACGATTTGGCGGCCTTGGCCGGCCCAGCTTCTTGGCAGGCTCGAGGCCGAAGCAACGCGACGCCTACTCAATACAGGCCCGGATCGCCGCGCTGGAGCGGCTCGTCGGCAAACAGGCTGCGGAATTGGATTTCCTGAAAAAGGGGGATTCGGAAAAGCGCACTTTGCCGCCGAAACGAGGGACTACGTCCGTCATCACGGCCCTGCGATGTCGAATGATGGGATCGGGCGTCCAACCTACAATAACCGTCCGGAAAGGCGAGCCGACGACACGGCGGACGTCGAAGCGACGTTGGTCGCCGATTGCCAGGGCGACGCATTGGTCTGCTCCCGTCAATCATGTCTCTGCTTTGCCCCGATTTTCGCAAGCGAGCCGTGGGCGCTCCATTTTTCCCCGCGACTTAACCGCTATGGGACCGTTGGTGAAAACCTCCTCTGGAGTCGGCGTTGCACAATGTTGTATGCAGGTTGTCGACCTTGACTGGTCTGGGTAATAGTAGCTACCCGAACATCATGGATAGGCCGTTGAGCAAAGCCGTTTAGGCACCTCGGATGGTCTGGCTAATCAAGCTGATCTGGAGCGAGGATACGGACGACTATGCTAGTAAAAAAAGCAGCGGCGGCGCAAGGGACCACGGTACCCAGAGAAACCGGAAGTACCCGGGTCTATACCGAGCTCCGTCACAACATTCTGAGCATGGTGCTGCCCCCCAGCGCCCCATTGGACGAGGTAGGGTTGGGAAAACGCTTCCAACTTTCGCGGTCCCCTATTCGAGAGGCCCTGGTGCGCCTTGCCAGTGAGGGATTGGTCGTTACGCTTCAGAACCGCAGCACGATCGTAGCTCCTCTCGATTTCCGCAGCGTGCCCGAATATCTGGATGCTTTGGATCTTCTGCAGCGCGCTACCCATCGGTCAGCTGCCATTTGCCGCTCTCAGCGGGACGTAGAGGAAATCGAAGCTACACTTGGGATATTCGAGAAGAAAGCGAAGCTCAGTTTCGATACCGACGACTGGTTGCCTATGATCGAAGGTAACTACGATTTTCACATCCGGATCGCGCAGGCGGGCCGCAACCAGTATTTTGCCGGATTCTATAAGCGGATTCTGGAGGAAGGCCGACGGATGCTCTACTTTCACAGTGAATTCCTCTTCAAAAGCCTGGGTTCCACAGTAGGGCGCCTAAACCAGCACCACCGAGAAATGGTCGAAGCCATCCGCGTTCAAGATCCAGACGAGGCCGAGCGCCTTGCCCACGAGCACGCGAGGCAGTTCAAGGGGGACTTCCTGGAATACATGGAGCGGAGCATTACCTCGAAAATGAAAATCGCCACCTAAGGGAAGTCCTACCAAAGCGCGTCGCTTGACTGTCGACCTAATGTCGATTTATGTCCTTCACAAGGATCGGCAATGGCGCACGATCTTTGATCGGCGACTTCGAGGGATTTTCATGGAAGATGGCGCGCAGGCTTGTGCCGTGGGAGTCGTTGGCGCTGGTATCGTCGGGGTTGCATTGGCTTTTTTGCTCTCCAGGCGGGGCTTTGTCGTTACACTCCTCGATCGCGACGCTCCCGGAAGAGCCGGACCGTCCTTCGGGAATGCAGGACATATTGCGGGGTCGGAGATATTTCCGATCAGCAATCCCGGCATTCTAGGAACCGCAATCCGTATGCTGGTCGACCCAAATGCTCCGTTGAAGATCGATCCATTCTATGCGCCAAGGCTGGCGCCTTGGCTGTATCGCTTCTACCTCAGTGGTCGGCAGAGGGCCTACCAAAAGGCGACAGAAGCGCTGACGCTGCTTAGCGCCAAGGCACTCCCTTCCACCAAAGCGCTGCTGGCGGAAGCCGGACTCGGGAACATGGTTCGGCACGCGCCAGCCCTCTACCTTTATGGGTCGAGGCATTCGTTAGAGAGCGCCATCCCGAACTGGCGCGCGAAACTCGAGCGCGGTCACAGCTTCACAGTTATTGCCGACCGGCGCGATCTCGCCGAACTTGAGCCATCGCTTTCTCATGAGTTCGCGGGCGCCATCTTATCGGATGACTGGGGGGCAGTCGCCGATCCGTATGATGTGGTGACGAACCTGTTTCAAGCTGCGATTGGCAGCGGCGTCGAGTATCGGCGTGCAAGCGTGGAAGAGATACATCCAGCAGAGCACACGATCACGGTTAAGGGCGAGGGGGAGGCGTTCAGGTTTGATAAGGTTGTGATTGCATCTGGCGCGCACACACCCTTGCTTGCCCGTCAAATCGGCGATTACCTGCCAATTGAGGCGGAAGGTGGTTACAACTACACCTACCCGGCCTCTGGTCTAGAACTGAACCATCCGCTCATCCTCGCTGACCGCGGAATCGCTGCGACGAGCCTTTCAAGCGGTCTCAGGGTGGGTGGCTGGGCCGTGTTTGCCGGACTAAGTTCCGAGCCGAAACAAGCCTATTTCGATCGCATCGAAAAAATAGCGGAACGGACTTTTCCGCACCTGTGCACTCAGGGTGGTAGGCCTTGGTCAGGCCTTCGCCCTTCGACACCGGATTCGGTACCGATTATCTCACGATCTGCAAGAGCGAAGCGGCTATTCTACTCGGCCGGCCACGGCCATTGCGGACTGAGCTTGGCCGCGGCCTCGGCGGAGATCATGTTGGAACTGCTGAGGGGAAACCAACAAGCTGGCCAGCCGTTCGCGATCGACCGCTTCGAACGTCCTGGGTGAACCCCACCTTCGTTCCAGGCCTCCACCAGGAACGCCGGCGTCAACAGGATCAGGGTCACGGCGGCCACAAGCTATGCGGGAACGTTGAGCCCCAGCCGGCCTCAGGTCGAAGTAAGCGAGCGAAGAGCTGCCTCAGAAGTGCGAGTTCCCAGCCTTCCCATGGCCGGTCCCGATGACCATGTCGCCGCCGATAAGCCGTCCGAAGAATGTGCGGCCGCGGAGCGGCTCCGTACGCCCCGCTTGAAATAGGTGCGTCGGTCTGGTATCCAGCGGCAGAAAGATATTTGTCGTCATTATGTAGACAAAGCTAGGACCGAGACGCTTGTCCTGCGAGCGTTATCCGCCAGTTTGAGGAGCCCAAATGCGCTGGAGCAAGACCTTCACGATGGTGGAAGCACATTGCGAAGGAGACGTCGGTCGTGTCGTTACCGGCGGTGTCCTGTCGATTCCGGGCGAGACCATCCTCGACAAACTCCTTTACATAAACAACGTCGACGACCGGCTGCGCCGCTTCCTGGTGAACGAGCCCAGGGGATGCGCGCAGATGAGCACTAATCTCCTGTTGCCGCCGGTGCATCCCAACGCCGACGCCGCCTTCATTATCCTGCAGGGCGACAAGGCGCATGCCATGTCCGGCTCCAACAGCATCTGCCTCGTCACGGTGCTTCTTGAGACCGGCATGGTCGAGATGAAGGAGCCCGAGACGGTCGTCACAATCGAAACCGCGACCGGCCTCGTCAAGGCCGTCGCAAAGTGTTCGAATGGGAAATGCGAGCGCGTCACTCTCGACATGCCGCCGTCGTTCCCGTTGCTGCTGGACGCCGAGGTGGACGTCCCAGGCCTTGGCAAGGTGGTGGTGGACATTTCCTATGGCGGCATCTTCTACGGGCTCATAAATCCCGAGCAGTTCGGCCTGAAGCTCACGATCGAGAATGCGAGGACGCTCGTTGATATCGGTTGCCGTGTCCAGCGGGCCATCGACGCTCAGCTCGACGTCCGGCATCCCGAGATAGCCGGTCTGAGCGGGCTCTCCTACACGATGTTCGTCGGCTACGACGACGAGGACCGGATGAAAGGCGTCACGGTCGTTCCTCCGGGCCGCGTCGACCGTTCGCCATGCGGCACGGGCAACAGCGCACGGCTCGCGGCCATGTATGCGCGCGGCCAGTTCGCGGAAGGCGAGAAGCGGATCGCGCGCTCGATAATCGACAGCGAGTTCGAGGTTTCGATCATCGGAACGACCACGGTGGCTGGAAAGCCCGCCATATTGCCTAGGATTTCTGGGCGTGGTTGGATCCACGGCATCCATCAGATCGGTGTCGACCCCACCGACCCCTATCAGCTTGGTTACATGGTGTCCGATTGCTGGGGCGACGCCTTCGACCTGCTCAAGTAACGTTGCGAAGCCTCGTCCTCGATCCGCCGCCGGAGCCCTGTTCAGGGCGTCATGATCTTCACTTTTGAAGTTGATCGCTTCAGAAATTGAAGGAAGTTCCCCTTGAACTGGGCGGCGTGCTCTGCGCCAGTTGCTCGGCGGATACGGCTTCATCGAGGCGCGCTTGTAGGAGCGGCCCGCTCTCCCCGTCGTCATGGGGGAATCACCGAGCGCAGCGATGGGCGACGGGAAGCCGCGACCTGCCGGGCACTCAGCGGTGTCGGGGCTGAACGTCGTTGGAGCCAGCCGTAACGGTGACTCTGGCCGGCCTGATCAAAGAGATTGGCTAGCGCGTGCCGGTCTACGATGCCGGGATGATCGCGTCGGCCGAGCCCCTTATGATAAAAGCGACAGCGAGATCGCCAAAGCCGTATCGATGAACTTCACCGGGCTGATGCAACTGATAGGAAATCGTTGCCCGACGTGATCACGCGGCAGCGCGGACACCTTGTCGACCTGATCTCCACGTCCCCGCAGGCGCTCAATCCGGAACGTGCGCCATGGGGAATCGAACGCTTTGCACTGTGCCCTGCCGCTCTCTGCGTTATGATCTCTCAAGGACGACAGCGTGGCTTGCGCGAAGCGCCTGCCAGGCTGGCCAGCGAAAGGCTGGTGCTTGATGAATTGCTGCCATGAGTGAACACAGCTCAAAAGCAGGAAGAAGTGCAGGGCCTCACCTACAAGACGCCGCCGACGCGCGCAAGCGGATCGGGGTCTTCATCGCATCCATCTACAACCAGACCGCGGCTGCATTCGGCGCTCGGCTATTTAAGCCCGGAGGAATACGAACAGAAGCATTTACGCTGACGACAGATGGCAAACGCAGCGTAAGTTTAACACGGAAAACTTCCCGCGATTTCTGTGTTTCAGTCTAGGGGTGTACTCCATCCCTGTCCGGCTTTGCAAAGCCCCGTGGGTCGGTCAAAATCCCCCGGGTGTGGTCACTTGAAACTCCCCCACCTGATGATCACCGGCAGCACTACTGAACAGCGGTAGCCGGTAAGGCAGGACGTTTATTTTCACCCCTTTCATACAGCGAGGGGACCGGGAGTTGAACGTCTTAAAGGCACATCTGCAAAGCACCGTACTAACATTACTTGATCGCAACACCAGCCAGCGCGAGATTCAAAGGCTGACGGGTGTCGATCGCAAGACGGTTCGGCGTTACCGAGCGCAGCGGGCTGGTGCGGAGGCAAATTCCCCCGGGGAAGTGACCACCGGCTCGGCAAGCGCGGAGGACCAAATTCCTCCACCCCGACCACCGGCTTTTGGGGTGTCGGGAGCGACGGTCACCAGCAGCCTGGCCCGCTCGGCCTGCGAACTGCATCGGGCGTGGATCGAAGAACAGGTCCGCCTGAAGCGAAATGCGCAGGCGATTTACCAGGACTTGGTCGATCCGTTTGGCTTTCCGTCCAGCTACCAAAGCGTCAAGCGGTTTGTGCGCACGTTGCGACACAGCGATCCCAAGCAGTTTGATAGTCTTGAGTTCCTCCCCGGCGAGGAGGCTCAGGTCGACTATGGCGAGGGCGCGCTGACGATCGATCCCAAGAGCGGCCGGTACCGTCGTCCCCGCCTGTTCCGATGACGCTGCGCTATTCGCGGCGCAGCTTCCGGCGGGTGGTCTGGCAATCCAGCCAGCAAGTCTGGGCTCAGCTTCACGAAGAAGCGTTCCGCTATTTTGGCGGGGTGGCCAGCTATTTGTGCTCGACAACCTGAAGGAAGGCGTCCTCAAGCCCGATCTATACGAGCCCGGGCTCAATCCGATCTACAGTGCGATGCTGGCTCATTACGGCGTCATCGCCGATCCGGCCCGCGTGGCGGACCCCAATCGGAAGGGGAGCGTCGAGAATGCGATTCGACATACCTAGGGCCCAGGGGACCGCGCTGGCCGGACGGCGCTTCGAGACGCTGGAAGCCCAGAACGAGTTCTTGAGGCACTGGGAGGAGAACTGGGCTTCCAAGCGCATCCGCGGCAGCACTCGCCGTCAGGTCGAGGCCATGTTCCAGGAGGAGAAGCCGCACCTGCGACCGCTGCCTGTCGCACCCTTCCGCATCTTCACTGAAGTCGTTCGGACCATCTGCGACGACACCACCGTACGCGTCGACAGCTAACAAATCAACCTCCGTCCTGTCTTGCGGGTGGGGGAGGTTGACTGACCCTACCCGGGGGAATTTGAAGTGACCCGCGGGGGCAAAGACGCACACAAAAGTTTGAACGGCAACCGTTGCAACAAAACTCGAAATAAAATTTACAGATTCTTAACGCCGCAAAATCGTTGACGATGGTAGCCTCGGGGCAAGGCCTGAGGTCAAGCGCGCTACAAAGATGCCGACAATCCTCCGGACCGCCGCACGGCACGCACAGAAGGGGTCCACAGCCAATGGCAAGAGCGCTGATCCTGATTGGAGGCACGGTAATGGGCTCGGGTCTGCTCTACGTCCAGGCTGCCCAGCGTCTTGGCCTCCAGCCAATTACCCTTTCGCCCGATCCAACTCGGTATGACCATTTC
>NZ_JAMYSF010000057.1:0-9612 GCF_040321775.1 Mesorhizobium sp. M0243
GGCCTCCAATCCAGCCAGCATCTTGAATCACAAACATCCGGCTTTGGGAATCCTACGATTCTCTCAAAATAGGAATCGCTCTAGGATGACGAAGCAATGGGTGTATTGCCTAATCGCAAAGGCTGCGATCTCCCCACGTGGCACCGTCCGACGCCCATCAACCCTTTCTTAACCCTGCCGATTTGATCGCCCGGAAATTCCGAATGCGGGCGGATCGTGCCCGTTGACTTTGAAACAAAATTAGAACAAAATGCGAACATATCAACAACAGGAGAGAGTTATGACCGATCTGGTTCAGGATGTCATCTCACTGGTTTGCATGAGCACCTTTCTCGTTTCCATGGCGATCTGGATCGGAGCCATGTGATTTGGCGGCGTTCGCCGTCGCTGTTCCTGCACGGTCGAAGGCCGTTCCGCCGTTAAGCTTTTCTTGCCGCCGCGACGTTAGGGTGCCTGAAAGACAGGGAGCAACGTCCAAGTGTCGCCCATCGTCACGGCCATTCTCGTGGCCAGCAATCTCGGGCTGATCTTTCTCTTGATAACCGTGCCGCTGGGTCTGCGCACGGTCCGGCTGACCCGTCTGGTGGCAATGGATCGTCAGCGCCTCTGGCAGGCGCTGTGGCCGCTCGGCAGCGATGCCGGCTGGTCCGGTGAGATCCTTTCCGCCGAGGCGCCGGACGGCGAGGGCGTGGCCCGCATCACGCTGTCGTGGGAAGGTCGCGACGGCAAGCCGATCGAACGCAAGTCGCGGTTTGAGGACGTCGTCGAAGGTATCAGCTTCTCGATGCGTGTCATTGAGGACACCGCGCTCGATGCTTCGTTCTGGAAGGACTTTTCCGAAACCGCCGAACTCGTTTCCGAAGGCACCAGCACGCGGGTGACGCTCAGCCAGACCGATCGCTATCGCGGCGTCGCCTTCCTGGTGTTCCGCTATTTCGCCCTGTGCCGCGAACTCTCCAAGCTGCAGCGCTGGGCGCGGACCGGGGAGTATCGCAAGGGCGGTTGGTTCGAGCATCCGTTGAGCCAGGTCGGTTTCGCCGGGCTTTCGGCGCTGATCCTGTGGCCATTCTTCGGCCTTCACTTCGGCGGCCTGGCACTGGCCGCGATCCTCACATCGGTGGTCGCCCTGCATGAGCTTGGCCATATGGCGGCGTTTCGGCTTATGGGCCACAACCGGGCACGGATGATCTTCATTCCGCTGCTCGGCGGCATCGCCATTGGCGGGCGGCCCTATGACAGCCGTTTCGAAGTCGCCTTCGTGGCGCTGATGGGCGCCGGCTTCTCCGCATTCCTGGTGCCGATCGCTATCGCCGCCAGCACCTTTGCCGGCGCTGAAGGACATCGGCTGGCGGCGGCGCTGCTGGCGACCCTGGCCGGCTTTGCCGCACTGTTCAACATCGCCAATCTGGTGCCGGTGTGGAAATTCGACGGCGGTCAGGTGCTGCGCCAGATCTGTCCGGGGCCGGTCGCGCTGGCGCTGGCTTCCTTCTTCCTGCTCTCGGCTTTCCTGGCCGTGGGTTGGCAGGCCGGCTTTTCCTCCAACTTCCTGCTCGCGACGGGAGCGGTGTTTTCGATCCTCAGCCTGCTGACGATGAGCAGCGGAATAAAGCCGCGTCACGAGCTGAAGCCGATCCGCACCATCGACCGCCTCGCCATGGCCGCGGCGTTGCTGGCGGTGTTCGCCATCCATGGCTATGGCGTCCTGTGGGCCTCCGCCCAGCTCATCTGAGGTGTGTTGATATTCAGATGGATGCCGGCCTGTGAATCACACATAGCTTGAGCCGTACCGGATCAGGAAGAATCAGCCGGCCTTGCGCTCGGCTTCGACAGGCAAAGCCGTGGCGGGACCGAACACATCCTCGAAGGCGGATTTCAGCGCCAGGTCAAGATCGGCCATGGTCAGGGGAAGGCCGAGGTCGACGAGGCTGGTGACGCCGTGGTCCTGCACGCCGCAAGGCACGATGCCGCTGAAATGGTCGAGATCGGGCTCGACATTGATGGCGATGCCGTGGAAGCTCACCCAACGCCGCAGCCGAATGCCTATGGCCGCGATCTTGTCCTCCGCCGGCGAGCCGTCCGGCAGGGCAGGGCGATTCGGCCGCACGACCCAGACGCCGACCCGGTCCTCGCGGCGTTCGCCATGCACATTGAAGGCGGCGAGCGTGCCGATGATCCACTGTTCGAGCGCCGCGACGAAGGCGCGGACGTCCTCGCGCCGCCGCTTCAGATCAAGCATGACATAGGCGACCCGCTGGCCCGGCCCATGATAGGTGTATTCGCCGCCGCGTCCCGCCGAAAACACCGGGAAGCGGTCGGCGTCGATCAGATCCTCGCCGCGGGCGCTGGTGCCGGCCGTGTAGAGCGGCGGGTGTTCGACCAGCCAGACCATCTCGCCGGCGGCCCCGCTGCGGATCGCCTCGGCGCGCGCCTTCATGAAGGCAAGTGCTTCGGGATAGGCGGTAAGGCCGGGCTCGATCAGCCATTCGACCGGTGCTGAACCGGGGAGCGGCAGGAACGACGTGGCGATCTGGCTGCGTTCGGGCATGGCGTATCGTCTTTTCGCTTATGCATGTCGCGTCCCAAAACCGCGCCGCACCTTTGGGTGACATCAACCTGCCTTCCATATGGCGACATTAGGCGCAAACGTCCAGTTCCGGGGCTGCATTCGAGCCCTGTGGAGCATTATGCCAATCGCCTGACATTATTGCTTGCCGTGCACTTGTTTCGCCGGAAACGATTTGCTACACGCCGCGAGCCGGTCGGTTCCGGCTCTACCACGTGCGGTCGTGGCGGAATTGGTAGACGCGCAGCGTTGAGGTCGCTGTGGGGCAACCCGTGGAAGTTCGAGTCTTCTCGACCGCACCATTCTCTTCCCAGAGTCCGATTTGTACCGGTCTCGCCCGCTGCGGGCCGGGCGCATTTCGTTTGATATTCCCGCACTTTACGCCACTTTCTTTCTGAGCATCGGATTCTCCCAAAACCGGTTTCCCCTTTTGGGTCCGATGCTCTAGACCTGATTTGCACCTTTTCCGGGATTCTTGTGGCGGGAGGCGCTGGTGGAAGGCGAGCACGAACGGACGACCGGCGCCAGGGCCGCCGAGGACAACCACGCCGATATCTATGGCGAGGACGGCGCCGTGCTTTCGTCCTTCCTGGCGCGGATTGGCGCGGCGATCGCAGACCGCGACACGCTGACCCTCAAGCATGAAGTCGACGACCTGCACCAGTCGGAACTCGGCGACCTGCTCGAGGCGCTGCATCCCGAACAGCGCCGCGCGCTGGTCGAACTCCTGGGCGCCGATTTCGACTTCTCCTCGCTGACGGAGGTCGACGAGGCGATCCGTATGGAGATCGTCGACAATCTGCCCAATGCGCAGATCGCGCAGGCGGTGCAGGAGCTCGATTCCGACGACGCCGTCTACATTCTCGAGGATCTCGACCAGGAAGACCAGGACGAGATCCTGTCGCAACTGCCGTTCACCGAGCGGATCAGGCTGCGCCGCTCGCTTGATTATCCCGAAGAGACGGCCGGCCGCCGCATGCAGACCGAGTTCGTCGCGGTTCCGCCGTTCTGGACGATCGGCCAGACCATCGACTACATGCGCGAGGACAACAACCTTCCCGAGCGCTTCAGCCAGATCTTCGTCATCGATCCGACCTTCAAGCTGCTCGGCGCCATCGACCTCGACCAGATCCTGAGGACCAAGCGTTCGGTCAAGGTCGAGGAAGTGATGCACGAGACGCGGCACGCCATTCCGGCCACCATGGACCAGGAAGAGGCTGCGCGGGAATTCGAGCAGTACGATCTTTTGTCGGCCGCAGTCGTCGACGAGAACGAACGGCTGGTTGGCGTTCTGACCATCGACGATGTCGTCGACGTCATCCAGCAGGAGGCCGAGGAAGATTTGATGCGCATGGGCGGCGTCGGCGACGAAGAGCTTTCCGACAGCATCTTTTCGACCTCGCGATCACGCGTTCCGTGGTTGCTTATCAACCTTCTGACCGCGTTCCTGGCGGCGTCGGTGATCAGCCTGTTCGACCGCACGATCGAACATATCGTCGCACTGGCGGTGCTGATGCCGATCGTCGCAGGCATGGGCGGCAATGCCGGCTCGCAAACCATGACCGTCACCGTGCGGGCGTTGGCGACCAGGGATCTCGACATCTACAATGCCGGCCGCATCATTCGCCGCGAGATGGGTGTCGGCTTCATCAACGGCATCGTCTTCGCCATCCTGATCGGCATCGTTGCGGCAGCCTGGTTCCGTGACCCCAATCTGGGCGGCATCATCGCGGCGGCGATGATCATCAACATGTTCGTGGCCGCCCTGGCCGGCATCCTGATTCCGCTGCTGCTCGATCGTTTCAAGATCGATCCGGCGGTCGCTTCGGCGGTCTTCGTCACCACGGTTACCGACGTCGTCGGTTTCTTTGCATTTCTCGGCATCGCCACGTGGTGGTTCGGTGTGCCCTGAAGGCACGCCTTTTGGCTTAATTGACTTTTACGTAAATGCCGTGCGAGGCTTGCGCGGGGCGCCATGTCGATTCCGGCATGGCATGGGTTTTGGTTCGGGACATAAGGGTGACGCCGGCATGGCGATCGCCCCTTGGTTTCGGCGTGCGGGAGTGGCAATGCGAGAATATTATTCGATCACCGAGTTGACCCGTGAGTTCGATGTGTCGACGCGGACGCTGCGCTTTTACGAGGACGAAGGGCTGGTGCAGCCGGTGCGGCGTGGCCGCACGCGGCTGTTTCGCCCCTCCGACCGCCACCTCATCCGTCAGATCATGCGCGGCAAGAGGCTTGGTTTCTCGATCAACGAAATCCGCGAAATCATCCAGATGTACAGGGAGCCGCCCGGCGAAGTCGGCCAGCTCAACCTGATGATCAAGCGCATCGAGGAAAAGCGCGAGGATCTCCGGCAGAAGCGCCGCGACCTCGAGGAGACGCTGGCTGAACTCGACCAGGCCGAGGAGTCTTGTGTGGAGCGGCTGGTCGAGCTTGGCGTGAATACCTGAGCGGACTGGATTCTATCGCGCGTTAGCGTTCGGAATGAGCGGAAACGTCTATTCCTTCTGCAATGCCGCGACGGCGCAGAACTTTGCTCCGCTGCACTCCTAGACCGAGGTCACGGCATGGATCCTAGGGTCTCCGCGACGGAGCTGCGCTCCTGCTACGCCCTAGGATGACGAAGTTCGCAAGACTTAGGCTAATCGCCGAAGTGTGCACCTGTCAAAACCTCTCCGCGATGGAAACCGGAGCGCCAGCTCAAATCCAGCGGCGCACGCGTTTCGCGTAGTCGCGGTATTTCTTGCCGAATTTTGCCGCCAGCATCTTTTCCTCGCCTTCGATCGCCATTTTTTGCGTGGCATAGGCGGCGATGAAGGCGAGCGGCAGGAACCACACGATGCCCGAGACAAAGGCGACGCCGATCAACAGCAGGGTGTTGGCCAGATACATCGGATTGCGGGTGATGCCGAAGGGACCCGTGGTGACCAGGTGATCGGGCACAGCGTTCGGGTTCAGCGTGGTCTTGGCGCGGACCATGGTGCGGATCGCGGTGACCCAGAGCGCTGCAACGGCAAGCAGCACCACCCAGCCGGCGGCGAAAAGAATGTCGCCCAGGAGGTCACCGATCCAGGGCAGGGGATAGAGCAGGCCCAGCGCGATGCTGATGGCGATGGCGGCGGTGTAGATCAGCGGCGGCCACGGTATGAGCCCCGGCTTCGGCTGGTTCTCGGTCATTTGACCCCTTCCTCCATCAACTTGCTGTCCGTCTTGGCGGTACACATGCCGGCGAGATCGGACAGATGCGTCTTCCATTCCGCAGTCTGGTCGTTGTTGTAGAGCCGATCAAGCGTCGCCTCGCCCTCGAGCGTATCGAGCATGCAGACACAGTAGCTCGTACAGAACTCGGTGTCGCGCGACTGCTCGCAGGACAGCTGGCAGGTTTTGAGGAAATTCACCTGCGGGGTTTCGACCTGCGCCGGCATGATCTGCGAGAACAGCCAGACGCAGCCGATCAGCAATGGCTGGTGGATCAGGTAGAACGCCAGGCTGTGCCGGCCGATAAAGACCAGCGGGTTGGCCCAGCGACCGGGCGCCAATTCGGCAAGCCGGGCAAGCACGCCTGAACCGGCGGCGAGTTTCGTCACCGCGATGCCTGCAAGCACGGCGCCGAACCATGGAAACAACGGAACGTAGTCGTTGGAGCGTGGATTGTTAGCCGACAGGCCTACCCACCACAGCCATGGGTGATCGAACGCCTCGAGGCGCAGATAGACAGGCGCCGCAATGACGAGCGCGGCGACGACAAGCGTCAGCAGTGCCGGCAGCCGCAGAAAGGCGAGGCCGAGCAGGCTGGCCAGCGCGATCTCGTGCAAAATGCCGAAGAAGATGAATCCATCCGGGGTGGCGATGCGGGTGACGACCGAAATCGCGATCGCGGCTCCGGCGACCATGGCAAACCGCTTCCAGAAGCCGTTCCAGCGGATCTGTCGGCCATGGGCGAGGTACAGGCTGACGCCAACCAGGAACAGGAAGGTCGAGGCTATGCAGCGCGCGTAGATCTTCCACCAGCCGAAGGCGGTCAGGCCGGGATCGGTGTAGCCGAAGAACTCCAGATCCCAGGTGAAATGGTAGCTTGCCATGGCGATCAGCGCGATGCCGCGCACGATGTCGATGACGACGATGCGCTTTGGTCGATCCTGAACGGGTGCGGTCGGCGTTTGGATGCTCATGGTCTCGCATTCTGATTCAGCCCCGTTGGAGGACTATCACGGTTGCCCCGGACAAAAGAAGACCGGCAATCCTGCCGATAACGCCGGATCGGCCGCGGCATTGGGCCAGTGCCGGGAAGCCTTTGGCCGGCTTCGCTTTTGCCGGATGCACGTCGGTTTCCTCTTATTGGCACTGGGGTCGCCACGGCAGATTTAACCCGGTGAATCTGCTTCGGGGAAAGCAATGTCCACCCATGTGCGCCATCCGATCTGGCTGCCGGCTCTCAAGGCCGCGGACGCGCGCACCTTCGCGTCGCTCTATGCGGTCGAATCCTTCGCCCGCGCCACGGTGTCGAGCGTCATCCCGATCCAGGCCTATGAAATCCTGCACAACGAGCAGATCGTGTCGATGCTCTACACAGTCGTGGCGATGCTCGGCCTGTCGGTGACATTGTTCATGCCGATGCTGATCCGCCGCTTTGCCCGCCGCTGGGTCTACACATCAGGCGCCTGCCTGCTGGCCGTCGGCTCGCTGTTCTTCGTCACCGACACGCTTGCCGGGCAACTGGCCGGCATGCTGTGCCGGGTGATGGGCGCCAGCGCGCTGTCGATCACGCTCAACCTCTACATCATGGACCACATCCGCAAGACCGACTTCATGCAGGCCGAATCGCTGCGCATGGCGTGGTCGATGCTGGCCTGGACCGGTGGGCCGACGCTCGGCATCTTCCTCTACACGCGCTTCGGCATCTATGCCGCGCACGGTGCGGTCGCGGTGTTCGCGTTTGCCCTGCTGGCGCTGTTCTGGACCTACCGCCTCGGCGACACCCAGTCCATCCGTCCGGGCAAGACGCGCCCTGTCAATCCGCTCGCCAATATCGGCCGCTTCGTCGCGCAGCCCAGGCTCAGGCTGGCCTGGCTGATTGCCTTCGGCCGCTCCTGTTTCTGGACAACGTTCTTCGTCTACGGGCCGCTGTTCATGGTGATCACCGGCGAGGGCAAGCTGGCCGGCGGCCTGCTGGTTTCGGCCGGCAACGCGCTTTTGTTCATGGCCATCTTCTGGGGCAAGGCAGGAAAGCGCTTTGGCGGCCGCAGGACCATGACATTCGCCTATTTCGCCATGTCGGCCACGCTGCTGGCGGCAGGCTTCGTCGGCGAAACCGTGCCGCTGCTCACCGGCGCCTTCCTGCTCTGCGGCGCCTTCTTCACCATTGCGCTCGACGCGCTCGGCTCGACCGCCTTCATGCGTTCGGTGCGCTCCTATGAAAGATCGCAGATGGCGGCGGTCTACCGCACCTATCTCGACTTTTCCGAGCTGACGCCGCCGCTGGTCTATTCGGTGGTGCTGGCCTTCTTCGGCCTTGGCGCGGTGTTCGTCACGCTCGGCCTGCTGGCGGCGGTCTGCGGCTTTGTGACGTGGCGCTATCTGCCGAAATCGCTTTGACCTTCATGGCGCATTCGCAATGGCCGCCGGCGGAATTTGGTTTGCCGGAGCCGAGGATTCTGCCTATAGTCGCCGGTGTCGCCGGTTCCATTTTGGAGCCAAGAGGGAATGCGGTGCGGGCGAATTCGCCCAATGCCGTGGCTGCCCCCGCAACTGTGTGCGGTAGTCCTCTCCATATGCCACTGAAGATTTTTCTTCGGGAAGGTGGGGAAGGATGCTGATCCGCGAGCCAGGAGACCTGCCGGCGACAGGAAACTGACTTCGATGCCCTCGGGTGGAGGGCGAAAGGACAAGACATGACTACCGCTTCCGTCTCCCTCGGCGCCTCCGTCTCCTCGCAGTCGCGCTTCATGCAGCTCGCGCTTGCCGCGCTGCTCGGCATTTTCGTGATGGGCTTTGTCGGCTTCTCGCATATCGATGCCGTCCATAATGCGGCTCACGACTATCGCCATTCGATGGCGTTTCCCTGCCACTGACGAGGGGCTGACATCATGAATCTGTTTCGCAACGTCGTGTTCATCGCGGCGATCGCAGGGCTCGTGGCCGGCGTCGTCCTCGCCTGCCTGCAGGCCTATGCCACCGTGCCGCTGATCCTGAAGGCGGAAGTTTACGAACAGGCGGGCGGCGGGCATCACCATGACCATGGCGCTCCGGCCGCAACGGATAGCAATGCCATGAGCACAACTGCTCCGGCGGGAGATGCGATGAGCTCTGCTGCCCCGGCTGCGGCGGAAGCCGCTCCGGCAGACGAAGGTTGGGCGCCGGCAGACGGTTTCGAGCGTTTCGCCTTCAGCGTGCTTGCCAATATCGTCACCGGCATCGGCTTCGCCTTGATCCTGGTCGCGGTCTCCGAATTCGCCGGCGGCATCGGTGGCTGGCGCCAGGGCGTGTTCTGGGGCCTTGCCGGCTTTGCCGTGTTCACGCTGGCACCGGGCCTCGGCCTGCCGCCGGAATTGCCTGCCATGCCGGCCGCCGATCTCACCCAGCGGCAGATCTGGTGGTGGGCAACGGTGGCGGCAACCGCTGCCGGTCTCGGCCTGATCGCGTTCCGCAAGTCGCTGCCGCTGGCGATCCTTGCCGTCTTTTTGATCGTCGCACCGCATGTTGTCGGTGCACCGCAGCCCGACAGTTACGAGACGGCGATTCCGGAAGGGCTGCATCACCAGTTCGTGGTGGCGGTGACCGTGACCAACCTCGTGTTCTGGCTGGTGCTCGGCGCGGTCGTCGGTGTGGTGCGTGGCCGCTTCACCGGCACCGCGACCAGCCTGCGCGACAGCTTTGCCTGATCGCAAGACACTGACCTTCCTCATCGGCGGTGGGCGCGCCCGCCAGAGCGCGCCCGCCCCAAAACAGGCGACCCCCATGCCGCCGCCCGGGGCCGAAAAAGCCACGGCGCCACCCTGGGGGGGTGGGGTATAAACCACTACCCGCCCCCGACACCGCGGCAC
>NZ_JAMYSF010000058.1:0-9602 GCF_040321775.1 Mesorhizobium sp. M0243
ATCTCAAAACACGAACAGGATGGAAACGAATCTCCATCCTGTTCGATAGGTCTTACCAGATCCTCATCCAGCCCAACTTAAGTGAACTGCATTAGGCTTCGGCCGCCCTTTTCGCGTTGGGCGATCACTTTGTGAAGTGGGACGGCAAAGCTGCCGATCTCCCCCTTTGCGGGGGAGATGTCCGGCAGGACAGAGGGGGGTGTGAAGGATCACCGGCTTCCCCATGAACTTTCTCTATTTTGTCCGTGCGGTTGCCTAGCCCTGATTGGTTGACAAGCTGGCGGGACAGCACCCCCCTCTGCCCTGCCGGGCATCTCCCCCGCAAGGGGGGAGATCAGCCGCATCAACTTCTTCGCCAAGCTCTCGCAAGGTCGCCGTCAGCATGACCTCGGTCGATCCGATTTCCCCGATCCTAGAAAAATCGAAAAAAGATTCGAACCTTCTTCCTGGCCGCGACGACAGATGATCAAGAGGCGGATGGATCGCCTCGGTCAACGAAGCAAGGAGATCGTCATGTTCAAGAGCACACTCGTTTCCGGCCTCATCGCCACTGCAGTTGCCGCCGCCACGCTGGCCGGCACCGTGCAGCCCTCGGCCGCCCACAGCCATCACCACAACCGCGAAATCGGCATCGGCATTGCCGCCGGCGTCGGCGGCTTCGTCCTCGGCAGCCTGCTCGCCCAGCCGCGTACCGTCTATGTCGACGAAGGCGGCGGCTCGTGGCACGTCCGCCGCTGCTATGACCGCTACCAGAGCTATGATGCGGACTCCGACACTTATCTCGGCCACGACGGCTATCGCCACTACTGCCGTCTCTGAGAGGAGGTGGCGTTTCAATCAGCCAGAAGAGGGGCGCCCCGCAGCCCCTCTTTTCGCTGTGCTTGAAACGATCGGACCGTCAGGTCGCCCTGATGCCGCCGATCATCCGCGTCACCTCGGCGGCGGCATCGCGCACCAGCGGGCCGATCTCGGCGAGCCGCTCCGGCGTCACCCGCACGGTCGGTCCCGACACCGAGACGCCACCGATAGGCTCGCCGAATTCGTTGAAGATGGCGGCTGCCACGCAGCGCATGCCGGGGTGCCGCTCCTCGTCGTCGACCGACCAGCCGCGCAGCTTGATCCGCGCCAGATCGTGGGCAAGCGCCGAAATGTCGGACAACGTCCGGTCGGTGAAGCGCTGCAGCCCGGCCTTGCGCAGGATGGTTCCGACGCGCTCCGGCTCGAGATGGGCCAGCACCGCCTTGCCGATGCCGGACGCATGGAAGGGGCTGCGCGTGCCCGGCCGGAAGAAGGCGCGGATCGCCTGATGCGTCTCGACCTGGCTGACGAAGACCACGCAATCGTCCTCGGCGACGCCGAGATTGGCGGTCTCGCCTGACCTCTCCATCAGTTCCTGCATGACGACGCGGGCGCGATCGACCAGCTTGCGGCGGCGCAGGAACGCCGCGCCCATGCGGTAGGTCTCGACGCCGATCGACCAGAGCTGGTCTGATGTGTCGAATTCGACCATGCCGTGGTTTTGCAGCGTCGTCAGCATGCGGTAGGCGGTGGAGGCGGCAAGGCCGCTCTGCGCAGAGATCTCGCTCAGCGACAGGCCGCTGCCTTCCGCGACAATGGCCAGGATGCGCAACGCCCTGTCGAGCGACTGCACCGAACTGGCCTCCGAGGGCCTGTTGAAAGCGCGCGGCCGACCGCGCTGGCGTTTTTCGGTCGTTTCCATGCCGCCATTCTCGGTCGTTTCGCCAAACGCGCAATGAAAAAGTTTTTCGGGTCGGATTCCTGGAAAACAGAAAATCAAATAAAATCAAGAAAATGACGCCGTTTTCTAGAAATGGAAAAATATTCTGAAAAAATTGAAAAATAACCGGCGTGCTGACATCCTTGGCCAATCCAACAATGACAAACCCGTGGAGGGCTGGAAAATGGCCAGGATGCGCGCTGTCGATGCCGCGGTTCTCGTTCTCGAAAAGGAAGGCATTTCCTGCGCTTTCGGCGTGCCGGGCGCGGCGATCAATCCGTTCTATTCGGCGCTGAAGGCGAGGGGCACGATCCGCCATGTGCTTGCCCGTCACGTCGAGGGCGCCTCGCACATGGCGGAAGGTTTTACCCGCGCCAAGGCGGGCAATATCGGCCTGTGCATCGGCACTTCGGGTCCAGCCGGCACCGACATGATCACCGGGCTCTATTCGGCCGCCGCGGATTCCATTCCGATCCTGTGCATCACTGGTCAGGCGCCGCGGGCGCGGCTGAACAAGGAGGATTTCCAGGCCGTCGACATATCAGCCATTGCCGCGCCGGTCGCCAAATGGGCGGTCACCGTCATGGAACCCTACCTCGTCCCCATGGCGCTGCAGAAGGCGTTTCACCTGATGCGCTCGTCACGTCCCGGCCCGGTGCTGATCGACCTGCCGGTCGACGTGCAACTCGCCGAAATCGAATTCGACATCGACGCCTATGAGCCGTTGACGCCGTTCAAGCCGGCCATGACGCGCGCCCAGGCCGAAAAGGCGTTGACGATGCTCAACGCCGCCGAAAAGCCGCTGATCGTCGCCGGCGGCGGTATCATAAACGCCGATGCGTCCGATCTGCTCATCGAATTCGCCGAGATTTCAGGCGTGCCGGTCATCCCGACCTTGATGGGCTGGGGAGCGATCCCCGACGATCACCGGCTGATGGCCGGCATGTGCGGACTGCAGACCTCGCACCGCTATGGCAATGCGACGATGCTGGAAGCCGACTTCGTCTTCGGCATCGGCAACCGCTGGGCCAACCGCCACACCGGCTCCGTCGATGTCTACACCAAGGGCAAAAAATTCATCCATGTCGACATCGAGCCGACGCAGATCGGCCGTGTCTTCGCGCCGGATCTCGGCGTCGTTTCGGATGCCGGTGCCGCACTGAAGATGCTGCTCGACGTCGCCACCGAATGGAAGACGGCTGGAAAGCTGCGCGACTGGTCCGGCTGGGCGAAGGAATGCCAGGCCCGCAAGAAGACCATGAAGCGCAAGACGCATTTCGACCAGGTGCCGCTGAAGCCGCAGCGTGTCTATGAGGAGATGAACAAGGCGTTCGGCCGCGACGTCACCTATGTCACCACGATCGGCCTGTCGCAGATCGCCGGGGCGCAGTTCCTGCATGTCTACAAGCCGCGCAACTGGATCAATTGCGGCCAGGCCGGCCCGCTCGGCTGGACCTTGCCGGCGGCCCTTGGCGTTCGCGCCGCCGACCCGGACCGCACCATCGTGGCGCTGTCGGGCGACTATGATTTCCAGTTCATGATCGAGGAACTGGCGGTCGGCGCACAGCACAAATTGCCCTATCTGCATGTCGTCGTGAACAACGCCTATCTCGGCCTGATCCGCCAGGCGCAGCGTGGGTTCTCGATGGATTTCGAGGTCGACCTTGCCTTCGAGAACATCAACCGGGCAGGCGATCCCGAGGCCGGCTACGGCGTCGACCATGTTGCCGTCGCCGAGGCGATGGGCTGCAAGGCGGTCAGGGTGCGCAAGCCCGAAGAATTCGCCGGTGCCTTCAAGGAGGCCCAGCGGCTGATGAAGGAGCACCGGGTGCCGGTCGTGCTCGAATTCATCCTCGAACGCGTCACCAACATCTCGATGGGCACCGAGATCGACAAGATCACCGAATTCGAGGAGCTTGCCGAACATCAGGAAGATGCGCCGACAGCGATCGTGATGTTGGATTAGGAGAAAAAGAATGCCGCGGTTTTCAGCCAATCTTTCGATGCTCTTTGGCGAGCATGAGTTCCTCGACCGTTTCGATGCCGCCGCCCGCGCCGGCTTCAAGGGCGTCGAATATATCGGCCCCTACGACCATGCGCCCGATGTCGTCGCGGCCCGGCTGAAGAAGAACGGTCTGACCCAGGTGCTGTTCAATCTTCCGGCCGGCGACTGGGGCAAGGGCGAACGCGGCATTGCGGTGCTGCCGGACCGTGTGCCGGAATTCCGCCAGGGCATCGCCAAGGCGATCACCTACGCGCAGGCGCTCGGCTGCCAGCAGGTCAATTGCCTGGCCGGCATCGCGCCGGCCAGCGCCGACCGCAAGGTGCTGGAGGATGTCTTTGCCGAAAACCTCGCCTTCGCGGCGGAAAAGCTGGAGCAGGCCGGCATCAGGCTGCTGATAGAGCCGATCAACACGCGCGATATTCCGGGCTTCTTCCTCAACTATTCCGATCAGGCCTTGGCGCTGATCGATCGCGTCGGCTCGAAAAACCTGTTCCTGCAATACGACATCTATCACATGCAGATCATGGAGGGGGATCTCGCCCGGACCATCGAGGCTAACCTTGGCCGCATCGCGCATATTCAGCTTGCGGATAATCCCGGCCGTCACGAGCCGGGGACGGGCGAGATCAATTTTCCGTTTCTGTACGAGCATATCGACCGCATCGGTTATGCCGGCTGGGTCGGGGCTGAGTACAAGCCTAAGGCCGGGACGGAGGCTGGCTTGGGGTGGCTTCGGGAGTTGGCCGGGCAGGGAAGTGCTGCGGCGTAAGCATTAGAGGGGGGGCGTTTCACACAGTCATTTGGAGAACCACAATGGAAACCATCGGCTTCATCGGCCTCGGCATCATGGGCGCGCCGATGGCGGGGCACCTGCTGGATGCGGGCTATCATGTCATCGCCAGCGACCATCGCTCCAAGCCGCCGGCCGACCTCGTCGCCAAAGGCCTGAAGACCGTCACCGGCCACGCCGCCGTGGCCAAGGCTGCCGACATCATCATCCTGATGGTGCCCGACACCCCGCAGGTGGCCGATGTGCTGTTTAGCGACAACGGCGTCGCGTCCGGCCTGGCAAAAGGCAAGCTGGTCGTCGACATGAGCTCGATCTCCCCGATCGAGACCAAGGTTTTTGCCAGGAACATCAACGACCTGGGCTGCGACTATCTCGACGCGCCGGTCTCGGGCGGCGAGGTTGGCGCCAAGGCGGCGTCGCTCACCATCATGGTCGGCGGCGAGGAAACCCCCTTCGAGCGCGCCAAGCCCGTCTTCGAGAAGATGGGCAAGAACATCACCCTGGTCGGACCGAACGGCGTCGGCCAGACCACCAAGGTGGCCAACCAGATCATCGTTGCGCTGACCATCGAAGCCGTCGCCGAAGCGCTTGTTTTTGCGTCGAAAGCCGGCGCCGATCCGGCCAAGGTCAGGCAGGCGCTGATGGGCGGGCTGGCGGCTTCGCGCATTCTGGAAGTGCATGGCGAGCGCATGGTCAAGCGCACCTTCGCGCCTGGTTTCCGCATCGAACTGCACCAGAAGGATCTGAACCTCGCGCTGGAGGGCGCGAAGGCGCTCGGCGTTTCCTTGCCCAACACCTCGACGACTCAGCAGCTGTTCAATTCCTGCGCGGCCAATGGCGGCGCCAAGGAGGATCATTCGGCGCTGGTCAGGGCGCTGGAGCGGATGGCCAATTTCGAGGTCGGCAGCGAGGCAGCCGACGCCAGGGGCAAAGCGGCATAGGTCAGGAGAGGGCGGCGCAACGTTCCCAAGCCGCCAACTCTTGGCCCGTCGAAGAACGGGTTCCGGCGTCTGTCGGGACCCGTTTCTCGTTTCGAGATATTTTTGGCTTAGAGCATTCCACCGTTTCACGGAAATGGCGAAATGCTCTAACTCTTTGTCTTGACGCAATTCTGGAAGGAAAACCGCTTCACACTTTTCCTAGAATTGCTCTAGCCGCGCTTCAAAAATGTCCGCGCCACGTAAAGGCTGATCGCCGCGGCATTAGACACGTTGAGCGAATGGATGGCGCCGGGCATGTCGAGCCGAGCCAGCGTCGTCACCGTCTCGCGGGTCTTCTGGCGCAGGCCCTTGCCTTCGGCGCCCAGCACTAGGGCGATCTTTTCTCCGGCAAAGCTCTTTTCGAGTTCGGCCGGCGCGTCCGAATCAAGCCCGATGGTGCGGAAGCCCGCCTCGTGCAGCTGGCCGAGCGCGTCGGCGAGGTTCTTCACCTCGATCTGGTCGATGTGCTCCAGCGCGCCGGAGGCGGATTTCGCCAGCACGCCCGATTCCTGCGGGCTGTGGCGGGCCGTGGTGATCAGCGCGCCGGCGCCGAAGGCGACCGCCGAGCGCAGGATGGCGCCGACATTGTGCGGGTCGGTGATCTGGTCGAGCACCAGCACCAGCTTCGCGTCGCCAAGCGCATCGAGCCGCTTGGCTTTAAGCGGCTCGGCCTCGATCAGCACACCCTGATGCACGGCGTCCGACCCGGTGATCTTGTCGATGTCCCTGGGTTCGACCAGTTCGGTCTTGAAGGGCAGGGCGGCGAGATCGGTGATTTCGAGGCGCTCGGCCGCGTTGCGCGTCACCAGCATCTTCCTGATCTTGCGGCGCGGATTGTCGAGTGCCGCGCGCACCGTGTGCAGGCCGTAGAGCCGCACCAGGCCGTCCGCGGCATTTTCGCCCGGCGGAACCGGCTGTCGCGGCCTGAACGCCGGCGCGCCGCCGCTTTTCTCGTCGCGATAGGCGCGGCGCAGCTTGGCGTAATGGGTGTCTTTGGGGGTGTTGGTTTTGTCGCTCATGGCTGGCTTCTATAGCGGTGTCCTCCGGCCAAGGATATGGCCTGTCACTACAGCCGGCGAACAGAAACGAAAAACCCTGGTTGCGCGGTTGACACCCAATGGGCTTGCCGCCATAAGGCGCTGCGCTGGTTTCGGAGAACATATAACTCGGGTCCGGATCGGCGTGAATGCCTCGTTGCATGGCTCCGGCGGCAGACTGGAGAGGTGCCCGAGTGGTTAAAGGGGACGGACTGTAAATCCGTTAGCTTAGCTTACGTTGGTTCGAATCCAACCCTCTCCACCACTGCCGGCCCGGAAGCCCTGAAACGTGACAAGAATCGGACCGAAAAGTGCATGGCGCTTTTCGGATGAATCCGGTACTTGAGGAACGGCGCGGGTATAGCTCAGTGGTAGAGCAGCAGCCTTCCAAGCTGAATATGCGGGTTCGATTCCCGCTACCCGCTCCAGACACTTATCCCATCACCGGCAAGCCGAAACACTGCGCACGAGGCGCGCAGTGCTCCAATTGTAGTGGCTGCGCCGCGTCAGCTGTTGAACGCGGTGGCGACCTGGTGCTGCTGCGGCACCTGGCCGTTCGGCGTCAGTCTGTCGACGATACCGGGCAGGGCGGTGGACAGTTGCTTGAGCAGTTCCTGCTCGTCCAGCCCGGTCCGTTGCGCGATCTCGCGAATGATCTGCGGTCCGATCGCGGTGCCAAGATCGTTGGCATTGATCGGCTGGTTCTGCCCGGTGCCGACCCAGGAGTCGGCGGCATTGCCGTGGCCGGCATTTCTGAGCTTGTCGAGCAGGCCGCCCAATCCGCCAGCCAGGCCACCATCGGCGGATGTGGTTTCCGTCGGGACGGGGGCGGTCGGAGCGGGCGCGGGAGACTGCTCTGGCTCTTCGGCACTTCTGCCGCTCAGCATCTTGCCGACCAGCAATGCGCCGAGCGCGATCATCAGGGGTTTGGTGATGTTGCCGCCGGGAACGGCATTGTCAAAAAGTCCCATAGTGGATCCTCCATAGCGACCAAGGCCCGACCCCTCATCAACAATGAAGCATTCGGGCGGAATTTCAAGCTGGCTTGAGGTTTTGACAATCCTATGAAAATGTCGGCTGGCGAGGGGATGGAGAGGAAAAAATGGGTATCATCAGTTGGATCATTCTGGGCGCCATTGCCGGCTTCCTGGGCAGCAAGATCGTCAACAAGACCGGCCAGGGCCTGATCATGGATATCGTCCTCGGCATCGTCGGCGCCATTGTCGGCGGTGTGATCTGCAGCCAGATCTTTGGCGTGGGTGTCACCGGTCTCAACATCTCCAGCCTGATCGTCGCGGTGGTTGGAGCGGTGGTCGTGCTGTGGGCCTACCATCAGTTCAGCGCAAGGCGGACGCTTTAGGCGCCTGCGGGGTCGACCGACGTTTCGAAGTCCTGCTGAGGCAAGACCGGCTTCGGGCCGGTACGTGCAGAGGCTCGTCTATGGCATCAGCACTGCATCGGCGGCGACGAAAAAGATCAGCGTTCCCGCGATGAACACCGCCCAGCCGACAAGCGACTTGCGGATAGCGGCCTTGTGCTCGGCGTCGGAGCTCTTGTTCTGGTCAAAATCGGTCACGGGGAACTCCCTTGGCTGATTGATCATCTCGTCGTCGATCGAACTATGCTTCGCCGATTAGACGATCTTTTTCGGCGCGGCAACTGCTCATCCGCGCATGCGTGGATGCGGAGGCTCCAGGTCTTTGTTTATGCATGTCGTTCTCCCAAATCCGGGGCACTTTGGGCGACATGCATCAGGCGACGACGGCCAGCCGGCGCTGACGCTGATCCAGCGACACGATGGTCAGCCCGCTGCCGACCACCAGCAGGATGCCACAGATCGCCAGTGTGTTTGGGAATTGCCCGAACACCAGCAGGCCCGAAATCACCGCCCAGACGGTGAAGCAATAATAGAACGGTGCCACGGCGCTGGTCGGTCCGACGCGATAGGCCATGAAGATGAAGAAATGGCCGAAGATCAGGAAAAATCCAGCACCCGCCATCAGCAGCAGGTGATGTGCCCCGGGCATGACCCAGCGCTCTGAAACCAGATGCGCGGCGCCGGCGCCGATCAGCACCACCACGACTGCGGAAATCGCCACGATCATCCCCGGCACCTCGACCGCGACCCGCCGACCGGCAAGGTCGCGCGCCGCCGCAAATGTGGCATTGCCGAGCGCCAGCAAGGCGTAGACCGAAATGCCTTGCATGCTCGGCTGCGCCACCATCAGCGCTCCGACGAAGCCGAGCCCGATCAGCGCCATGCGCCGGCCACCGATCCGCTCGCCAAACAGGATCGAGGAGCCGACCAGCATCAAGAGCGGCGTGATCTGGCCGAGCGCGGTGGAATCGGCAATCTGCATATTGGCGAGCGCGATCACATAGCAAAGGATCGCCGCCAGCTCGAGCATGTTCCGGCTCAGTACGCGCTTGTCGAAGATCAGCGGGATCTGCTTGCCGTAGCCCAGCGCGAACAACAGCGGGAAGCCCCAGAGCGCTGCCGCGGCACCCCGCAGAAACAGCACTTCGTAGGACGGCAGGCCAGCCGTCGCGAGTTTCATCATCGTGTCGTTGACGAGATACGACCCCGTCGAGACGATCATGAATAGCGGGCCGCGTATAGAGGCAGGGATGAAATGCATCCGGCCACAAGATCAGAGGCGGGTGGTGGCGGCAATGGTCCATGGCCTGGCCATGATTCAGACAGGGCCGGGCAAGCAAGCCAGCGCTTTCGCGGCCTCGATCGGTTGGCCCGCTACCCCTTCATTTTGCCCAGAGCCTTCCTATATCAGCGTCATATCCCCGCAATCGGATCGATGGTTCGGACTGAGTGAGACGGCACCCGGCCAAAAGACGCTTGTGTTTTTTGGCCTTTGTCGCTAATCGCCCCGCATTCGACTGAACTGAAGGTCTTCGACCGAACTGAAGATCCGGGCCGTCCAAGGAAAGAGACAATGGCAAAAGGTAAATTCGAGCGTAACAAGCCTCACGTGAACATCGGCACGATTGGCCACGTCGACCATGGCAAGACGTCGCTGACGGCGGCGATCACCAA
>NZ_JAMYSF010000059.1:0-2500 GCF_040321775.1 Mesorhizobium sp. M0243
CCCTAAGCAAGCGTTTGCTTGCATTCCCTAAGCAAGCGTTTGCTTGCATTCCCTAAGCAAGCGTTTGCTTGCATTCCCTTAGCAAGCGTTTGCTTGCGTCCCTAAGCAAGCGCTTGCTTGCTTTTTTGTGTAAGCCGAGGCCTACAGATAGGTATATGGCTGACCAAATGAAAGGGCCGCTTACGCGGCCCGTGATCCCTTGGCGGGCCATTTCATAAAGAGAAGATTTCTCTCACATCCGATTTGGATGTGAGATCAACGTGCGTTTAGCAGACCTGGCAGCGACCTACTCTCCCGCGTCTTGAGACGAAGTACCATCAGCGCTGGAGCGTTTCACGGCCGAGTTCGGAATGGGATCGGGTGCAGCCGCTCCGCCATAACCACCAGGTCGGCAAAACGCACGTTGTTCGAGAAGCTTTTTTGAGCGAATAGCCAATAGTGAGTAGCGAATAGGGACCCTATTTGCTGCTTTCTCTGAGCTGTTCGCTGGTCTTTTTGTGCCTTTACAGTTCTTTGGATCCTGACGCCTTTCGAAGCGAAGCTTCGCAAGGTCGACCGACCGTCGGCGCTGATGCGCCGCACCCACGTAGCGCCGCCCGCAGGGCGGAACAAGCGTGAGTGAGAACATCTGACTTTGTCAGATGAGCATAAGGAATGAGAACGATCAAGCCGATCGAACTATTAGTACCGGTAAGCTTCAAGCGTTGCCGCTCTTCCACACCCGGCCTATCAACGTGGTCGTCTTCCACGGTTCTCAGGGAATACTCGTTTTAAGGTGGGTTTCCCGCTTAGATGCCTTCAGCGGTTATCCCGTCCGGATATAGCTACCCTGCTATGCGGCTGGCGCCACAACAGGTCCACCAGAGATCCGTCCATCCCGGTCCTCTCGTACTAGGGACAGATCCTTTCAATATTCCTACACCCACGGCAGATAGGGACCGAACTGTCTCACGACGTTCTGAACCCAACTCACGTACCGCTTTAAATGGCGAACAGCCATACCCTTGGGACCTGCTCCAGCCCCAGGATGCGATGAGTCGACATCGAGGTGCCAAACAACCCCGTCGATATGGACTCTTGGGGGTCATCAGCCTGTTATCCCCGGCGTACCTTTTATCCGTTGAGCGATGGCCCTTCCACGCGGGACCACCGGATCACTATGACCGACTTTCGTCTCTGCTCGACTTGTCAGTCTCGCAGTCAGGCAGGCTTATGCCATTGCACTCAGCGAACGATTTCCGACCGTTCTGAGCCCACCATCGCGCGCCTCCGTTACTCTTTAGGAGGCGACCGCCCCAGTCAAACTACCCACCATACATTGTCCCGGACCCGGATAACGGGCCGCGGTTAGACATCCATAGTAATAAGGGTGGTATTTCAAGGGTGGCTCCACCTGAGCTGGCGCCCAGGTTTCAAAGCCTACCACCTATCCTACACATGCCACTACGAATGCCAATGTAAAGCTATAGTAAAGGTGCACGGGGTCTTTCCGTCTAACCGCAGGAACCCCGCATCTTCACGGGGAATTCAATTTCACTGAGTCTATGCTGGAGACAGCGGGGAAGTCGTTACGCCATTCGTGCAGGTCGGAACTTACCCGACAAGGAATTTCGCTACCTTAGGACCGTTATAGTTACGGCCGCCGTTTACTGGGGCTTCGATTCAGAGCTTGCACCCCTCCTCTTAACCTTCCAGCACCGGGCAGGCGTCAGACCCTATACGTCGTCTTGCGACTTCGCAGAGCCCTGTGTTTTTGATAAACAGTCGCTACCCCCTGGTCTGTGCCACCCTCCTCTACTTGCGTAGAAAAGGGTCACGCTTCTTCCGAAGTTACGCGTGCAATTTGCCGAGTTCCTTCAGCATAGTTCTCTCAAGCGCCTTGGTATACTCTACCAGACCACCAGTGTCGGTTTCGGGTACGGTTTATAAGGAGGAGCTATTTCCTGGAACCACGCAGCAGCCCGTTCAATCCGATAAGATTGGACTACCTCAATGATCCGTCACTACCTCCAAGCCCACGAATATTAACGTGGTTCCCATCGACTACGCGTTTCCGCCTCGTCTTAGGGGCCGGCTAACCCTGCTCAGATTAGCTTTAAGCAGGAACCCTTGGTCTTTCGGCGGGGGAGTCTCTCACTCCCCTTACGTTACTCATGTCAGCATTCGCACTTCTGATACCTCCACCACCCCTCACGGGTATGGCTTCATCAGCTTACAGAACGCTCCGCTACCGCTTGGCCCTTGCGGACCAAACCCTAAGCTTCGGTGTATGGCTTTAGCCCCGTTACATTTTCGGCGCAAAGACCCTTATTTAGACCAGTGAGCTGTTACGCTTTCTTTAAATGATGGCTGCTTCTAAGCCAACATCCTGGTTGTTTTGGGATCCTCACATCCTTTCCCACTTAGCCATAACTTGGGGACCTTAGCTGTAGGTCAGGGTTGTTTCCCTTTTCACGACGGACGTTAGCACCCGCCGTGTGTCTGCCGACTAGTACTCCCA
>NZ_JAMYSF010000060.1:0-5330 GCF_040321775.1 Mesorhizobium sp. M0243
ACAACAACCCCCCCCCCCCCTATTTTAACCACCCGTTCACCTCCCCCCCGCTGGTGCGCCCCCCCCCCCCCCTCCCCACCCCCCCCCGCCCGGGGGGGGGGCCCCCCCCCCCCCCCCCCCCCCCCCCCCCGGGTGCGGTTACTTCTTGGGGAGGTATTGATCGGGCATCGGCGAGCCTGGGAACCACTTCTCATAAAGCGTCTTCCAGGTGCCGTCCTGCATGGCCGCATGCAGGGCGGTGTTCAGCGCATCGCGAAGCTTGTCGTTGCCCTTGCGCAAGACGAAGCCTGCCGGCGCGTCGAAGGACGGGATGTTAACCGCGATCTTCAAGTCCGGATAACGAACGCCATAGTCCTTGGCTGCCTCGTAATCGAGGAAATGAGCGTCGACCGTGCCATTGTTGAGCGCCGAGACGGCCGAATTGTTGTCAGGAAATTTGACGAGATCCGTCCCGACAAAATTCTTCGCCGCATAGATTTCCTGCAGCGTACCCTGCACGACGCCAAGACGCTTGCCCTTGAGCCCGTCGGCCGACGTGATCGCCTTGTCTGACGTAAGCACGGAGAGATAGCCTGCAAGATACCCGTCGGAAAAGTCGACGGTCTTCTTACGCGCTTCCGTCGTGCCGATTGCCGCGACCGCGACATCGAAGCGCTCGTTGGCAACCGAAGGCATCAGCGCCGAGAATTCCTGACCGGTGAAGATCACCTGGTCCGGCTTGAAGCCAAGGCGGCTCGCGACGTTGCGGAACAATTCGATGTCGAACCCGGTGAATGTGCCGTCCGCCTGGGTGAAAGCGTAGGGCTTGGCATCACCCATGGTACCAACGCTGATGACTTTCGCATCAATAAGACCATAGGGATTGTCATCCGCGGCGGCTGCTCCGGAAACAAAACCCGCGCCGATGCACACAGCCATAAGAGCCATTGCGCCGGCCCGGACCGGTGACATCAACGACTTGAGAATTCCTATCCTGCTCATGTCTTCTCTCCACTCTGAAGGTCTGTTCTTCTTGGTATTGACGTCGAGCCGGCAATCCCACGCTTGACATCGCCCGCCGCCGCGACCGCGGCATGCGCCTCTCGGCCCGCAATCTTCTAAAAGAGACCGGTCTCTTATTGATTGAGACCGGTCTCTTTGATAATCGTTATCGCCAGATTGACCTTCCGTCAACAACTCTTGTAGTCGTTCATCCAATGAAAAGAACCGCACCCAAGACCCAGTCGATAACGGTCAGCGATGTCGCCCGAGTGGCCAATGTGTCCAAAGCGACGGCCGCGCGCGTGCTCGGCGGATACGGTGTCGTCAGCGACACGATCCGCGCCAATGTCATGGCCGCCGCCAAGGCCCTTGACTACCGTCCGAACGAACTGGCCCGAAGCATGACGACCGGCAGGTCCGGCATCATCGGCGTGGTGGTCGGAGACATCGAAAACCCGTTCTTCAGCCTGGCGGTGCGTGGAATCAGCGACGCGGCAAGGGCGGCTGGCTTCAACGTCATCTTGGCCAACTCCGGCGAGCGGATCGACGCGGAAAGGGCAGCTGTGCGGCTGTTGATCGGCAAGCGCGTCGACGGACTGATCGTCACGCCGTCGGAATCGCGTGACATCTCACACCTGCGCGACATCCACCGTTCAGGCCGGCCGCTTGCCCTGCTTGACCGGGCGCTGCCTGATCTCGATGTCGACACGGTTACGGTTGACGATCGAGACATCGCCATGCGGGCGACCCGTATCCTTGTCGACGCCGGCCACAGCAAAATCGCCTATGTGACCGCGGTTGACGCCGAAGGCAATGAGTATCGCGACCTAGGACAAATCTACACCTCATCGGTCCGTGAGCGCATCGACGGCTTTCTCAAGGTGTGCCGGGACGCCGGAATTGATCGACCGGAACGTCATATTCGCCTTGGCGCGACAAGCCCCGACGAGACGCGAAAGCTCGCCGACAAACTGCTGTCGGGGCCAGATCGACCGACCGCAATCCTTGCCTCCGACAGTCTCATAGCCCTGGAGATCTTCAAGGTCATGCGCCAGCGCGGGCTGCGCATTCCACAAGACATCTCGCTCATCACTTTCCATGACGCGGACTGGACGAGCGTCACGACCCCGCCCATCACCGTCGTCGACCAGCCCGTCTATGCGCTGGGCAAAAGCGTCGCGGAACTGCTCATCCGCCGCTTGAAGGGCGAAGCACGGCCAGCTGAAAGGCTCATTCTGCCGACCACAATCATCGAACGCGGATCCGTTGGTCCGCCTGCTGCCTACAAGCTGTAGATTCTCAAAGCCGAGCGGTCCAAAGCATAGCATGGAAGCCTATGCCCGAGCGTCGGATGGTTTGTATTCTGCGCCCGCATCCTTCGGACCAAAGGAGCAAATCTCGACTCGAGCCAAGCCAGCTTCCTTGGTGCCAACCCGCCAATTTTTACCTTTGTGGAACCTCGAGCAGCGCCAAACCAGGCTGTCGTTACGGTGAAGTTGCCCACCAGAATCGTGTGATTTTACGCCACCGTCGGACGCTGCCCGCGGACGTGCATGTCCGTGCAATAGATGTGCAGCAGTCGTTTTGGCTTCTCAACCGAGTAGCGCTATTTCTAAGTGCCTGATTTCCCTTTGGAAATGGCACGGGCAGCAGGGCTCGAACCTACGACCTGCGGTTTTGGAGACCGCCGCTCTACCAACTGAGCTATGCCCGTACGTGCGCATGTCGGCGCAGCAGGCGCTTCCTAAAAGCTTCCGCACGCTCTGTAAAGGGTGGTTTGCAAGCAAACGTACCTTCACCCCCCCTGCGCCAGAAATCGGGACAGCTGACGACCAGCTCGTTCGGCGAGAGGTTACTTTGTTTTCAGCGGCCGATAGGGTCCGCCCGGCACGCCCCAGCCCCAGGCCGGCATCGGTTCCGTCTCGGGATCGCACGTCTCGCCGAGATTGGAGTTCATCTTGGCCAGACGCGATCCCCATTCGACATAGCCCATGAAGGCCGAACGGAATTCCGGATCGTCAGGCAGGCCGACCGCGTCGGCTGCATCGGCCAGGAGGCTAATCCAGCGGCGGCGCTGCTCCTCGCTCAGATGCTTGCCCAGATGGTGCATGACCATCTCGCGGTGGCCACCGAACTGCTCGCTGTAGGTTTTTGACCCGCCGAAAACCTCGCCGATGAAGGCCGCGACATGGGCGGGATGATCCGGCGACATGGTCTTGAACACCGGCCCGACGATCGGGTCCTGCGCCACCTTGTCGTAGAAAGTCTGGGTCAGCCGGTTCAGGGCCTCGCCGCCGCCGGCCCATTCGTAGAGGGTCGGGATATCCTGGCTCATTCTCGATCCTCCGCCTGCCTGGCGCCGCCAGCAGCGACGATAGCGGAACAATCGGAAGTGTCTCAACCTGCCTCGATGGCCAGTTCCGGCTTCGCCGCGGTCTACAATTTGGCCGGCGCGTCAGCCTCGGCATTGGCGGAGGGCCGGATCCGGCAATTCTCGGGTCTTGGCACCGCCTCGCAAATGGTGGCGCCGGTCAGCGCGTCGACCGATTGCAGGCTCGTCGTCAGTCCGACCTTCAGCATCATGCCGGGTTCCAGCCGGCGCTCGACCGAGCGACGCTCGATCGCCGCGAACAGGGCGGGAGCGATCGCCATCTCGTCGAGATAGGCCTTGACCATCTGCTTTTGCCCCATCAGGTAGAGGCTAAGTCGCGCCTGGGGACCGACAAGCCGCTTGATGCCGCCGGCAAGCATCAGCGCGCAGGCCGAATCGCACTCCACGCCCGCATCGATGCTCAGCCCGGCATAGGCGCCCTCTTTGGCCAGGCAATTCCACGCTCCCGGGTCACAGCCGACGAAATCGGTGCGGCCAACCGCGACGTCGAGCTTCCTTTCATGGATAAGCCGTCCCGCCGCCAGGGCGCTGAACAGGTCGCCTCCCCTCGAACTGACCACGACAGGCAGTTGCCGTTTGCCGAGCGTGGCGAGCAATTGGCGCAGCTTCTGCGGGGTCTGGGGAGTGATCGCGCCTTCCGCCGAGATCCATTCCGGGCAGTCTGGATTGCAGAGTGGATTGGTGCCGCGAACGACGACGAAGCGCATGTCTTCATCGCGCCGCTCTTCATCGTGTCGCGCCGGCTCGGGTTCGATCGCCGGCGGAGCAGGCTTGGCCGCGGTCGCCGTCAGGCCATCAGGCTTGTCCCCCGGCATTTCCCGGCAATTCGTGGCCAGGCGGCCGGGCTCGCACAGGCTTGCCGCGGTCAACAGGCCTACAGCGTCCGTGCTGGTGACCAGCTTCATCGCCAGCATGTCGTCGAGGGCGATCTGGTGAATTTCGCTGGCCGGCGTGCCCTTCATCGTTTCGAGCATGCCTTGTTCGATGCCCATCTGGTTGAGATAGGCCGCCAGCTTTTTCTCCACCGACTTGCTCATCTCGTAGGTCTTGTAGCTGCCGGCGTTCTTGCGGCTGACGATCTTTGTGTTGAGGATCTTCTTCTTGCCCCCCACGATGCGGTAGGTGGTGCGGTATTGCAATTTCGTGCGGATGTAGGTCGTGGTGATCTGATGGACGCCGAGATAGGCCCATTCGCCGGCCACCCGCCTGATACCGCCGGCAAACATCAGAGGACAGGCGGAATTGCACATGGCGCCATAGTCGATGACATCGCCGAAGTAGCGGGCGTCACGGTCCTGGCATCCCTTCGCACCGGGCTGGCAGCTGGAAAACACCGTCTTGCCGATGGCGATATCGAGCTTGTTCTTGCGGATCAGCCGGCCAAGCGTCAGCGCCGCCTCGACATTGCCGCCGGGAGAATCCACGACAACAGGCAGTTTCCGCCCGCCAAGCGTCTTCAGCATGCGTTTGAAGAGTGCCGGCGTGCCGGCTTCTATGGAGCCCTCGGCCGATATCCATTCCGGGCAGATCGGCTCGCACCCCGGTGCGTTGCTGCGGACAATGCCGAACCGCATCGTCGGCCCAAGATCCGGCGCCGCATCCGCCGCAAAGGCTACCGGGCCCGCGGCAAGCAATGCCAGCAGGCAGATCAAGGCCAGCGACCACAATGCCCGACAACGGTGAAGGCGCCCTGAAACCATTCTGCAAAAAGCCCCTTGATGCAACCTATACTAGACGAGGTCCAAGGGCTTGCAACAGGGTCGAGCGACAGGGCGGTAGCCGATAGCCCGGCAAACAAAAAAGGGCGGCCCGAAGACCGCCCTTTTCTTGTCGATCCGGCAAATGCCGGGCTCGATTATTCCTTGATGGTGACGACGATGCCGGCACCGACGGTGCGGCCGCCTTCACGGATAGCGAAGCGCAGCTTCTCTTCCATGGCGATCGGCACGATCAGCTC
>NZ_JAMYSF010000061.1:0-5300 GCF_040321775.1 Mesorhizobium sp. M0243
GATCCCATCGCCGAATCTCCTTCGGCAATAGGGAATCACGGCGCGCAAATCGGCCAAAATCACAAAAGAGTCAGCAGCCAAGACCGTTGGTATTATATGATACCCAACCTGCCCGTGATAGATTGCGCGAGCGACGACCGGACTGCCAAAGCGTGTCGCCTTCGTCTGTAGTCGCCCATAGTTCCCACATCGCCGACGTCAAGCGAGGCGGCCTTGTCATTGCTTCCAGGCGTCGGCCAGGGCGCTCACCTTGCCGCGGAAGGCCTCCGCCCGTTCGTAGAGCAATTGCCATTCGGCGGCCGGAACCAGCGAGCCGCCCGTCGTCCACGAAATATGCGTCGCATTCGGCAAAGTTCGTCCTAGTCCATGCCCCTGGACGTAACCGCGGCCTTCCTCGCTCGCGGTCAGGAAGAGCGGGCCGAGTAAGGCCATGGCCGCAGAAGCCTCGACCTGGAGGCCTTGGGCGTCCCGCACGGACAGCATCATGTCCAGCATCTGGCCATCGTCAGCGGTGTAGATGCCGGAGACCTGGTCAGCCATGAGTGGCGCGACGAAAGGAGACGCGCTGCCGACGGCCAGTCCGTCCGCTTCCGTCACGTTGTCGAGACCAATATCGTAGACGGACACGCTCCGGTGAACGCCAATCAGCAGCTGAAGGAGCATGCAGGGCGAAGCCGAAGGCTCAGCCCAGAAACAATGTACGTTCTTTCCGAAAAGCGACTTCAGTCCGTAGGTGATCCCGCCGGGCGCGCCGCCGACGCCGCAAGGCACATAGACGAACAGCGGATGATCGTTATCGACGACAATCCGCCGCTCCTCAAGTTGCGAAGCCAGTTCGGCTGCGGCAGCGCCATAGCCGGCAAACAGGTCTATCGAATGCTCGTCGTCGACGAAGTGGCATTTCGGGTCGGCTTCGGCGGCTTGGCGCCCCTGCTGGACGGCGATCGAATAGTCCCCGGCATGCTCGACGACCTCGACGCCATTGGCGCGGAGGAGATTCTTCTTCCAGGTCTTGGCATCGCGCGACATATGGACAACCGTCCGGAAGCCAAGGCTAGAAGCGATCATTCCGACGCTAAGACCCAGATTGCCCGTGCTGCCAACAACGACCGAATAGTGCGAAAAGACGGAACGCGCGTCCGGGTGCGTGTAACTCGGCCGCTCGGGGGACCTCCGGGCGAGACCGTTCGAAGTCGCCACCCGTTCCGCGAAGGCCAGCACCTCGTTGAACCCTCCCCGCGCCTTGATCGACCCGGCAATCGGCAGGGAATGGTCAGCCTTGACGAGCCAACGCGGAATGTTCCAGCGCTTTCCGAGACTTTCAACGGAAAGGAGCGGGGATTCGACGACGTCGGCCAGGCCGCGAGTCACGGGGAAAGAGCCCTGAAGATGGTAACGGGCATCGCGCAAACGCTGCCGCGCATCGGCGATGTTCTGACGATATGCACTGCCGTCATGCGATAGCGCAAGAGCGTGGTTGATCCAGAACACCGGAACTCCCGCCGACAGTTGGGCAAGAAGCCTGTCCTTCTCCTGCGCTATGTCATCGAGCATACGGTGTCCCTGACCCTGATGCTTCCGAACCCGATCATATATGACCGGCCAGATCCGGCCCCGACAGCCATTCTCTGCAGTCCGTGGATTTCGGCGCCGACTAGCGCAGTTGCATCCAGATGGACTTTGTTTCGGTATACTGGTCGTGGGCGGCGAAGCCCTTGTCCTTCCCGCCGAACCCGGATTCCTTGTAGCCGCCGAAGGGGACCGCGAAGTCGCCTTCCGAGTAGCAGTTGACCGAAACGGTGCCGGCGCGGATCGACCTTGCGATCAGGTGAGCCCGGTTGAGGTCGTTCGTATAGAGCGACGCCGCCAGGCCGTAATTGGTGTCGTTCGCGATGCGCACGGCTTCGGCGTCGTCACGGACGCTGATGACTGACAGGACGGGACCGAAAATCTCTTCTCGCGCGATCACCATGTCGTTCGTCACGCCTTCGAAGATGGTCGGCTCGATGAAGTAGCCCCCGGTGCCCTTCAATACCTGATTGCCGCCGAGCGTCAGCTTCGCGCCCTCGGATTGGCCCTTCTCGATGTAAGAGAGGACCTTCTGCATATGCGGCTCCTCGATCATGGCGCCGATCTTTGTAGCGGAATCCAGCGGATCTCCGACCTTCCAGGTCTTGACGGTTTCCTTGAGCTTCGCGAGCAGAGGTTCGCGGATTTTCTCGGAGACGATGAGGCGTGTGCCGGCGGAGCAGTTCTCCCCCTGGCAAAACAGGAACCCGGCCGCGATCTGCTCGACCACGGGGGTGAAGTCGTTCACGTCATCGAGAACGATGGCTGGGCTCTTGCCGCCACATTCCAAGACAATGCGCTTCATGTTCGATTCGGCGGCGTATTTCAGGAAGTAGCGGCCGACCTCGCCGGAACCCGTGAAGCTGATGCAGTCGACGTCCATGTGCAGGCCGAGCGCGCGGCCGGCGGTCGGGCCCATGCCAGGCACGACGTTAAGCACGCCTTCGGGAAGTCCGGCTTCGGCGGCGATGGCCGCAAGGCGCAGCATCGAAAGCGAGGTCAGTTCCGCCGGCTTGACGACGACGGAATTTCCGGTGGCGAGCGCAGGCGCAATCTTCCACATGGCGACGAACAGCGGGAAGTTCCACGGCAGGACCGCGCCGACAACCCCGACCGGCTCGCGCACGATCATGGAAACGACGTCGAGCGGGGCTGGAGACATCTGATCGTAGAGTTTGTCCGTCGCTTCGGCATGCCAGCGCAGGGTCTCGATGCTATCGGGAAGATCGACGTTGCGGGAATCGTTCAGAGGTTTCCCGCAATCGAGCGTCTCGATCAGGGCGAGCTCTTCGGTGTTCTTTTCGATCAGGTCGGCGAAGCGCAGCAGCGCCTTCTTGCGGTCGCGGGGCGTTTGGCGCGACCACGACCCGCGTTCGAACGCAGCGCGCGCGGCCGCGACAGCCCTGTCGATGTCGGCTTCGTCGCCCGAGGAAACCTGCGCCAGTTCCTTGCCCGTGGCAGGGTTGAAAGTCGCAAACGTTTCGCCGCGTTCCGTGCCGCGATAGTCGCCGTTGATGAACGGGCGGGTCTCGAAGGTCGCGGGGATCGTAATTTTGACGGTCATATTATGTCCTCAACCGGCTCTTGGGCCCTTCAATTTACCCAGGAGGCGATGTTCTGCGACTTGAGGTCTTCGTAGAGCTTGCGGAACTCGGAGCGCTCGGTATCGGAAAGGCCCATCAGCGGAGCGCGGACGTCGCCGATCGCAATGCCAGCGAGCAACGCGCCGAATTTAACGTACTGGTTGAACTTGCCGCCGTTCTCCAGCAGGTAAATCAAAGGCATCAACGCCTTCATCAGCTTGCGCCCGAGCAGGAAGTCTTCCTTCTTCACGCACGCATTATAGAGGGCGACGTGTTCGGCCGGCAGGAAGTTGGAAGCGCCGGCGATCCAGGAGCGCGTGCCCCACAGGAATTGGTCCAGGGCCTGATCATCAAAACCGCAGACGCGTTGCAGTTCGGGATAGAGGACCATGTGCTGGTAATAGCGGGAGATTGAACCGCTCGATTCCTTGATGGCGAAGATCTTCTTGATATCGAGGACGCCTTCGAGGAACTCCTTGTCCATGTCCACGCCGGTGCGGGCGGGAAAATTATAGAGGATGATCGGCAGTGACGTGCTCTTGCCGATGTTGCGGAAATGCGCAATGAGTTCCGTCTTACCCGGCAGGGAGTAAGGCGGAGCCGCCAGCAACTGCGCCCCGTAGCCTAGGCCTTCGGCGAACTTTGCGACCTCAATCGTCTCCTCGGGCCGCATGCTGTTGGCGCCGACATAAAGCGGGATGCGGTCCTTCACGACCTCGGCCACGCGCGCCAGGACGGCTTTCCGTTCCTCGAGGGTCTGGGAATAGTATTCGCCCGTGGAGCCGCCGGGAATGAGGGCATGCACGCCGTTGGAGACGAGAAACTCAACAAGCTTGTCCAAGGCCCTCAGGTCCAGACGGCCGCTATCATCATAAGGGGTGGCGAGGGCCGTCAGGATGCCGCTCAGTTGAGGTATCTGCATCTGAAATCTCCATCCATCCGTCCATGTGAAGGCACAGGGATTAGCCTGCGAAAAGTTGTTCGCGTGTAGTGAACGCCGGTCCCTCTTTCTGTCGACATATTGTCGTTCATAGTGATTGTCAATGAGTTTTGATGCTCCGCACCTTGGCGCGGCCTGACCAGCGAGGTGAAGATTGACCGAGACCGTGTCGGACTCACCAGCGCCTTCCCTCGGGCGACGTTTGCGGGCACGGTCGCTTCCCGTTCAGCAGACCAAAGTCGCCACCGGCTGCGCCGCCTTCAATCGCATGCTTGCCTGCGCACGCCCAAAATCCGCCCGCCGCAAGGCAGCCACGGCATTAGTCTGTCGCTTCAAAGATCGCCTCCGCTCAAGTCCGGATCCATGCACTAACGCCCAGCATCGTCATGTGAGCTTGGAATCTTTTGAATCACTTTCGACTATCGACCCAACCGATCAAGTCGACGGCACGCTGAAGTATCGCCTCGGTGCGGGGAGGCGATGACGCGTCCGATACAATCTCGATAATCGCCTTTTCTGACAATCGGCGTCTTGGATTGAACGTAAATTTGACCTCGGCGACACCTGATACAGCAGCCGCCTGACTGTCGCCACCGATCCAATCGAGCGTGCCATCGCGATCAGCAACCAGGAATCGCGCGGCCGCATTCTCGGAATGGCTTCTTCAAATTCCATTCGTCACCGGTGACAAACTTAATGTGCTCCGTGACGAGATCGATTCCGTAAGCCAATTGAACCATTTGAGGACCGGGCGAACCAGCAAGACGCGGATTGACTTCAATGGCGACTGGCCCACACTTCGTCCATCGGAGTTCAACGTTCGTTGGCCCCCACCCAAGGCCGCGAGCTCGCAAACAGCTCAGCGAAACATCACTGATACGCTCATGCTCGTCATCAGTCAGCGCGGGCCGGATAGGTGGCTTCATGGTAGACGAACTGCGGTGGAGGACCGAATTCCAGGGCGGCAATCCCAATGACCTCATCTCCCATTATGTCAATCCAATACTGCTGGCCTTGTACGAATTCTTCGACCAGTATCCTTGGCGAGGATCGCCACGCGTGCCCGCCAAACAGACGCTGCCGCTGCCCCCCGCAGGCTTAACTATCACCGGCGTCCGATCTCCCTTGCAGAATCCTCTACGTCCGCTGCATTGGCCACCAAGCGATAAGCAGGTGTCGGAACGCCTGAGGCCGCGAGAAGTTGACGC
>NZ_JAMYSF010000062.1:0-5085 GCF_040321775.1 Mesorhizobium sp. M0243
GATCCCATCGCCGAATCTCCTTCGGCAATAGGGAATCACGGCGCGCAAATCGGCCAAAATCACAAAAGAGTCAGCAGCCAAGACCGTTGGTATTACCTTTAAAGCTCGCTAATGCAGCGTCAGAGCTCACAATACTCCGCTCAGCCTTAAAACCGGTAATCTCTCCGGTCTTAACCACGCAGGTTTTAGTTTCTGTCTCTTGCGGCTGACCGGGCTCGTTCTTGTGCGGAATGACATAGTGCTGCTTCAGCGGCCCGGAACGCCAGGGCCATGATGGTCATTTGAGGATTGACGCCGGGCGCTTCCGGAATGAGGCTGCCATCAGCGACAAACAGGTTTTCGACGCCACGCACCCGTCCGTAACTGTCGACCGCGCAAGCATCCCGATGCTCGCCAGGCGGGCAGCTCGAAAACAGGTGTATGGACATCAAATTGGTTGCCCGTTTGGGCAAAGGCTTGTTCCAGAATTCATGCACCTGATCAGGGCTCGTCCACCCTTCATGGCCGGATATGCTCGGGAACACCTTGCGGGCGCCGGCCTCAAACATGACTTGGCCAAGACGGGTGAGAACGTGGCGCAAAGCAATCCAGTCCTCAGGGGCGAGTTCGAGACTGACAAGCGGCTCGTTGATTCCGGGAAGCGGTCTCACCGAGCCCACTCCGCGCGGCCGTATCATTCCGTAATATGAGCCGCAAAAACGCCAGTTCCGCATCAGATCGCCGCGATTGGTCCAGTCTTCCGCAAGCGAGAGGCCAAAGATCGCGGGAGTAAATACTGATCCACCGATCCGTTGTTCCGGCATGAATTCGGTAATCGCCGTCAGAGGGAGCCGCGACTGATGCGCATCGACCGGCTCATTAAACAGCGCCGTTGCCCTGATTGTCGGGTGAACGCGCAGCGTATTACCAATGCATTTGCGCGGGCCGGAGCGGCGCAAAAGCGCAGGGGTGTGAATTGCACCGGCGCACACAAACACCATGCCGGCTTTTACGTGCACTGCCACGGCATGTCCGCCTGTATCGCGTGAACGGGCAAGGACTTCTGTGGCACGGCCTTTTTCAATTCGTATGCTGTCCACCCGCGTTTGCGCCAGCAGGCGCATACCGCGGTCCACTGCCTTTGGCAGAAGGGTCACCGCCATGGACTGCTTGGCGCCGTTCGGACAAACATAAGAACACCGGTTGGCGCCCTTGCAGCCACGTTGCCCCCGTTTCAGTTCCGACACTCTCCAGCCGAGCGCTTCGCCCCCCTTCCGCAGAATGTCGGTGGCACGTCCGAGCGGACCGGGAGTCAGGCTTGCATTTACCGCCGTCTCCGCGCGCTCGTAATATTGCGCCAGTTCATCCGGCGTAAAATTCTCGATCTTATAGAGCTCGCGCCATTGATCAATGAGATCGCTATCGGCTCGCTGGGTAATAGCGCTGTTGATTTCGGTTCCTCCCCCGACGCAGCGGCCTTCGGCATAGTTAATGGCGGGGCGCCCAATCGCGGCGGTTAGTCCTCCGCTGCGCCAGGCTGCCAAAAATGCCTCGCTTGCGATAGGAGAAGCTGAGGATGACGGAATATGCTTACCTTCTTCAAGCATGATTACAGAAATACCGGCAGCTGTCAGCACATCTGCTACGCTGGCACCGCCCGCACCAGAACCGATAATCACAGCATCCGCTTCCAGTCGCAGTGCGTTGCTCGGATGAAAACGGCCTTTCATGTCCAAGCCTTTTAATTCCCTGCAGGCCGTACGTACAACAGTCTTGCCGCCACGGGCATCTGCTCATAAAATGCGAGCAGCGTCATCGATCGATAAAGGCGCACGACGGATCTGATGGGACCGGGCGATCTCTGCAGAAGATTATAAAACCTGTCTGCGCGAAGCGCGCTTGCCAACGGACCGCCCGCGCCGGCTGAAATCAAAAAGATGCAAAGGCTCAGGAAGATCGAAACGCTTCGAACCGCCAAACGAATATGAAAGGGGGCACCCGCAATGGCTCGGGTGACGCTTGGTACGACTTCAGTTACTACGGCTTTTTTTTCTTCTCCGTCGAGTAGTGGCCACGCAGGTATCAGTGTTGCCACAATCACTCGATCGAATACCATTTTCAGTCTCCTCGAGTCAGAACAATAATACCGGCCAAGACAAGACCGAGGCCAATCCCTTTAGACAGATGAAACGGTTCCCCAAAAATGTAGTATGATGCAACCGCCAGCATCGCAAACCCGGAACCCGCCAAAATCGGATAAGCGACGGACACCTCCATGGAGTCGAGAGCCTTTGCAAAAAATACGACGTTGACGCCGTAAAATAGCAGTCCGCCCATAAAGCCAATTGAGAGAAACTTATCGATTGGTCCGGCGTCGGTAGGCAGTGAGGTCCGGCTCCATTTCAGCAACATGTTGCCGATACAGGAATTCAAGCCTGCCGCAAGAACCGTGATCAGGGGTAGCGTATTCATCCCGGGGTCATCCGCAATACGTACGGAATTAGTGCCAAAATCTGCTGTTTGACCGGCGACTTATGATGTGACGCTCCGCCTTTGCTCAGAGACGCCTTATTGGCCTGATACCAATCATAGGTGTCGATAATCATCTGAGAATTAGAATACTTCGGCGTATAATAAAGTTCTTTTTGAGCTTTCGAAATATCGAAATACATCGATCGCCCGTACATGAGCGAATGATAGGGGCCTAATGGAGATAGGCCAAGCGTACTTGCCAAATTTGCTGCGATGGCAGTCGGCCCCATCGGAATAGACTTGATTCGGCTTTCGGTACCAGTATGGTCAATTACCGTCTGCAGAAGTTCACGCATTGTGCCAAATTCGGCCGCTCCAATATTGTATTCGGCAAATCCGCTCATATCCGATGCCGCAATGCATGCCCAGGCCAAATCATCCGAGTGAACGAACTGATATCTGTTATTCCCGCCAGCAAAAACTGGAATGTCGAGGCCCCGTTCTATCCAGTCAAACAGGATTTGGACGATGCCAAGGCGGCCGTGTCCGAGAATGGTCCGCGGGCGCACAATCGTCACATCCAGACCATGTCGTTGCATTGCTTTCTTACAAATGATTTCTCCTGCGAGTTTTGCACGTCCGTAGTCTTCAGCAGGATTGGGTTCTGTATTCTCTGTCACGGGATTCTCTTTGGGAACGCCAAAAACAGCGCTGGAGGAAGTATAGATCAGCTTCACGACTCCTGCCGCAACCGCTTCGTCGGCAAGGATCTGAGTGCCGTCCTTGTTGATGGACCAGAACAGGTCTACATCCTTGGCTAAAGGCACTTGGGCGACGTTGTGGAAGACCTTGTCCACGCCGGAGACTGCTTGTTTGACCGCGTTACGGTCCAGGATCGTGCCTTTGAAAAATTCCAGATTGGGATGACTGAAGCCAGGGAAATTTAGGTCGAACACGCGAACGTGGGTTCCTTGCTCAAGTAACTGTTTGCTCAACAATTCCCCAAAATACCCCGAACCGCCGGTAACTAGAGCTGTATTCACCATCTCTGACCTACAAAAAGCTGACACCCAATTTCAAGAAACTGCTGAGACCACGTGTCAGCCTTTGGGTCATGCTGACTGGTATCCTGCGGTTCAGTGCAAACCTGGTCCCTAACTGCGATGCATCCGCTGCTAATCGTGCATTTTCCGTGCCAAAGGGAAAAATGTTTTATATCAAAATGATAGCGCCATAACTGCCGTGTCGCATATTCGACATCGTTAGATTGCAGACAAAAGGTACGCATACGACGAAGGCCGCATGATTGGCACACGCGCGTTGGCGCGGTGGGCTCTATGATGGCGTTGCGTGAAGGTCAGGCGGCCTGCTGATCGGCGGGCTTGTCGGCTTCGCGCAGGCGCTTCCATTCCCAGGGCAGTAGTTCGTGCAGACGCGAGGCGGGAAGATCGGCAATGCGGGCCAGGGCGTCGGCAAGCCAGGCTTTCGGGTCGACGTCGTTGAGGCGTGCCGTGGTGATGAGGGTAAGCATGACAGCGGCGCGGTCGGCGCCGCGCTGGGAACCGGCGAAGGTCCAGTTGCGCCTTCCCAGAGCCATCGCAGTGTCATTCTGCCCATGTCGGGCAGATGGTGGAGTTTCATTATCGCTGGCATCCATATTACGGCGGTCGTTTTCAGCATGAAGGTCGCGAGGACCGGGCCAATGGCGCGATCATCCGGGTAGAGATCAGGCCGGGTGAGATCATCCAGTTGGCGGAGTGGATGCTGGATCGGGCGTTTTGCGCCGACATGGAGATGGGCGAACCGCGTGTTGCGGTGATTGGGCTTGTAGAGCTTCATAGACTGCTTACCGAGCGCGGTTTCAGGCAGACTTCGAGGGGTGGACTCACGGCCATCCAGGAGGCGCGCCATGAAGGCTTTACCACTACCGCCGACATTACTAGTGCTGACCCAGCAGCTGAGCATGCCGTTCGATACGCCGCAGATGCGAGGCCTGAGCGACGGGGAACGAAGCGTCGTTGTCGCCAGGCTGGCGACCCTCCTGATGGCCGCGGCCGGCGTCGCGACGAAGGAGACGAGCGATGACGGGCAATAATCTCCTTCCAGCCACGGTGCTGAAGCGCAAAGCTGTGGTCTACGTTCGACAGTCGACCCCGGGTCAGGTCCAGAACAACCTGGAGAGCCAGCGGCGACAATATGAACTTGTCGATGTCGCGCGACGCTGGGGTTTCCGTGATGTCGATGTGATCGACGATGACCTTGGTCGTACCGCCAGCGGTGCTGTAGACCGCCCTGGTTTCGAACGACTGGTGAGCGGCCTGTGCACGGGCAAAATTGGCGCAGTGCTCTGCCTCGACGCATCGCGTCTTTCTCGCAATGGCCGGGATTGGCACCATCTCCTGGAACTGTGCGGCCTGGTTGAAGCGCGCGTCATAGATCTCGACGGAGTGTACGATCCGTCGGCCTAACGATCGATTGTTGTTGGGCATGAAGGGCAGTATCAGCGAGTTTGAGCTCGGCATTTTGCGAACGCGCATGCTTGTCTGCGTATTCCGACGAAGCCGGCCATCGATTCCGATTTGAAGCCGGCCAGTCATTCCGATTTCATTCCGGCCGGTGTTCCGATTTGAAGCC
>NZ_JAMYSF010000063.1:0-3106 GCF_040321775.1 Mesorhizobium sp. M0243
CGATAAACATTGTCCTTGGGGCTGGGCGTATAGCCAAGTTGCCGAGCTGACTTGAAAACCAGATGATCCGCAGAACTGGCAACGAGAACGGTGCCCGCTTGAGGACTATCCCTTTCCCGCGCCGGACGGATCGGGAGAGGCGTATGCTGCCCCAGCCAATCAACGAGGCCTGGAACGAACTGAGCATCGAGATGCTGGACCAGTACAATCGCGCCGCCAAAGTCAACGGGAAACGAACTCAGGACTGCGGCAACGGCAGCCGGCCCGCCGGCAGAGGCACCGATTGCAATCAGGCGTCGAGGTGTCGGCTCAGCCGCACGTGACATCCGCCTTTTTGCCTGGGTCGGCGCATCACCGATCAGCTTGCCGATCGTTCCTATCTTGTTCGTCAAAAGCCGGGCGGATTGCGAGGACGCGTTACCTTCGATGCCCACCGACGGAATATCGACTGCGTCAAGGGCGCCATGACCCATTGCTTCGTAGACGCCGGCGAGGTTGGCTTCGATACTGGCGGTCACAAGCAAGATTGAGCACGGAGTTTCCGCCATGATTCTGCGGGTCGCTTCAACGCCATCCATCTCTGGCATCGCTAGATCCATCAGTATCAGATCCGGCAGATCTCGTCTGCAGACCTCGACCGCCTCTCGCCCATTGGTCGCGATCCACGCGACCTGATGTTCGCCGGTCGACAGGACCAGTCGACGCAGAAGTTCGACCGCCATCGGCATGTCGTTGACTACGCCGATTCTCATTCGCTGGCGTCCCATCTCGATTTCATTCAACCGCCTCGCCAATCATGTCCACGACGGCATGGATCAGCGCCTCGTCCTGAAAGCTACTCTTGGTCAGATAATAGTCAGCACCTGCGTCGAGCCCGCGCGCGCGATCTTCTTCCCGATCCTTGTATGAAACGATCATGATGGGTGTGTTCTTGAGATGAGTGTCCTTTCTGATCAAACTCACCAGTTCGATGCCATCCATGCGAGGCATGTCGATGTCGGTGACGACGAGGTCGAAAGGACCAGACCGGACGGCATTCCACCCGTCCATACCGTCGACCGCAACTTCGACCTCATAACCGTAATTGCCCAGCATCTTGCGCTGGAGTTCGCGAACCGTCAGTGAATCGTCAATCACGAGCACGCGCTTGCGCCTGCTCGCTTCGGGACCCCCCGCGGCGCGCCGAAGAGTTCGAAATCCGCTCGACGACGCAAGCTTCTCCACCGATCGGATCAGATCGTCGACGTCGAAGATCAGAACAGGCGAACCGTCTTCCATCAGAGCTGCTGCGCTGATATCCTTAATTTTGGCAAACCGTGGATCGAGAGGTCTGATCACTAACTCGCGTTCCCCGAGAAAACGGTCGACGATCAGGCCGTACGCATCGCCCCGGCCCGCATCCACGACGACGACCGAGAGTTCGTTCGGTTCCGATCCGGGCTCACCTCGATCCAGCACCTCGCGCGCGGTGACCAGCCCAATCTGTCGATCATTCAATCGAAAATGTGGCCGCCCCTGCAGGAGAGTGATCTGCGTCCGCTGCAGTTTCAAAGTCTTGGAAATGGCAGCGAGTGGAAAAGCATAAGGCTCCCCATCGACATCGACGAGCAGCGTGCGCAGGACCGACAACGTCAGCGGCAGTTGCAGTTGAAATCGGGTTCCGTGCCCAAATTCTGAGGAGACGCTTGCGACTCCCCGCACTTCCTTCGTCATGGCTTGCACTGCATCGAGCCCCACACCGCGACCGGAGACGTCGGTAATGCCCGCTTTCATCGAAAAGCCTGGCAGAAACAGGAATGCGAGCAATTCGGTTTCGCTGAGTGTGTCAGCACTTTCCCTGGTTGCAAGTTGCCGGGCGACGACAGTCTCGCGCAGCTTCGAGAGCTCGACCCCCCTGCCGTCATCCACCACGGCTATCTGCAGCAGCCCGGCACTATGCCTCGCTTCGAGCCTGATCAGCCCCTCTTCGGGTTTACCCATCGCGAGGCGCTCATCAGGCGGTTCAAGCCCATGGTCTACAGCGTTGCGCAGGAGATGCCCCAAAGGGGCATCAAGCTGCTCGAGGATATCACGGTCGATGCCGGTCGAGCCGCCTACGATCTCCAGTCGCACCCGCTTGCCAAGGGTACGACCGAGGTCGCGGATCGTTCTCGCATAGTGTCGCACGCCGTCCTCAAAAGGCCGCATCCGGCTCGCCAACGTTTCATCGTACAATCTGTTGGCAAGATCAGTCGCTTTCCGATCCACTGAATCCAATTCATCGAGACGCTCCGCCAGGAACGCTTGGTTCAACCGAAGCTTTCGCTGCGCTTCAGCCAGCGCCTCCACCACCGCCGCATTGTTTGAAACCGGCGGCAGCATTGCATGAAGATTGTCGAACGAACTCGCGAGGTCCGCTTGAAGTCGCTTCAGCCGTAGCAGCCCGTCAGCGAATGGCCTGAGTCGCCGAGCTTCCATCAGCGACTCGCCAGCCAACCCGAGCAATCGGTTCAGGCTGTCTGCCGTCACCCGAACCATTCTATCAGAGCCGATGCTGCCCTGGGCTTGCGGTTCCGCCGCAACTAGGAGGTTCGCTGAAGAGGTCGTCGCCAGTTGCTCCTGGGCATGATCTGGAGTTGCGAAATCAGCTGCAGAATCTTGGGGCCCGGGCTTTGCCTTGGGGAGGGACAATTCCTCGAACTTCGCGAGAAAGGTTTCGACTTCTGAGTTGGCGCTGTCGCTCGATGATCCCGATGCGATCAATTTCAAAAGGTCAGAGCCCTGCAGAAGCGCATCTATATGCTCCCGTCGCACCCTCAGCTGCCCACGTTGCGCGGCGACCAGGCAGTCTTCCATCGCATTTGCAACTTTGACCGCGGGCATCAGGTCGATGATGCGGGCAGCTCCTTTCAGGGAATGCGCGGCACGCATGCATGCTTCCAGGGCGTCGGGGGCGATAGGATCGCGTTCGAGTGCCAGAAGCCCAGAGGTTAGAGCCTGTGACTGCGTCTCCAGTTCGGCCTGGAAGAGGGTGAGCATCGAAACCTGGCTGAAGTCTCCATCTGTCATGCGATGCTCCGGTCAAGCATCGTGAGCAGTTGTCGTGGATCGAGACAGCCAACGGCTC
>NZ_JAMYSF010000064.1:0-2855 GCF_040321775.1 Mesorhizobium sp. M0243
TTCTGGCACTCGAACGCGATCCTATCGCCCCCGACGCCCTGGAAGCATGCATGCGTGCCGCGCATTCCCTGAAAGGAGCTGCCCGCATCATCGACTTGATGCCTGCGGTCAAAGTTGCAAATGCGATGGAAGACTGTCTGGTCGCAGCGCAACGTGGGCATCTGAGGGTGCGACGGGAGCATATAGATGCGCTTCTGCAGGGCTCTGACCTTTTGAAATTGATCGCATCGGGATCATCGAGCGAGAGTGCCAACTCAGAAGTAGAAAGCTTTCTCGCGAAGTTCGAGGAATTGTCCCTCCCCGAGGCAAAGCCCGGGACCCAAGATTCTGCAGCTGATTTCGCAACTCCAGACCATGCCCAGGAGCAACTGGCGACGACCTCTTCAGCGAACGTCCTAGTTGCGGCGGTACCGCAAGCACACGGCAGCATCGGCTCTGATAGAATGGTCCGGGTGACGGCAGACAGCCTGAACCGATTGCTCGGGTTGGCTGGCGAGTCGCTGATGGAAGCTCGGCGGCTCAGGCCATTCGCTGATGGGCTGCTACGGCTGAAGCGACTTCAATCGGACCTCGCAAGTGCGTTCGACAATCTTCATGCAGTGCTGCCGCCGGTTTTAAACCATGCGGCGGTGGTGGAGGCGCTGGCTGAGGCGCAGCGAAAGCTTCGGTTAAACCAAGCGTTCCTGGCGGAGCGTCTCGATGAATTGGATTCAGTTGATCGGAAAGCGACCGATCTTGCCAACAGGTTGTACGACGAAACGTTGGCGAGCCGGATGCGGCCTTTTGAGGACGGCGTGCGACACTATGCGAGAACGATCCGCGACCTCGGTCGTACCCTTGGCAAGCGGGTGCGACTGGAGATTGTAGGCGGCTCGACCGGCATCGACCGCGATATTCTCGAGCAGCTTGATGCCCCTTTGGGGCATCTCCTGCGCAACGCTGTAGACCATGGGCTTGAACCGCCTGAGGAGCGCATCGCGATGGGGAAACCCGAAGAGGGGCTCATCAGGCTCGAAGCGAGGCATAATGCCGGGCTGCTGCAGATAGCCGTGGTGGACGACGGCAGGGGGGTCGAGCTCTCGAAGCTGCGCGAGACCGTCGTCGCCCGGCAACTTGCAACCAGGGAAAGTGCTGACACACTCAGCGAAACCGAATTGCTCGCATTCCTGTTTCTGCCAGGCTTTTCGATGAAAGCGGGCCTTACCGACGTCTCCGGTCGCGGTGTGGGGCTTGATGCAGTGCAAGCCATGACGAAGGAAGTCCGGGGAGTCGCAAGCGTCTCCTCAGAATTTGGGCACGGAACCCGATTTCAACTGCAATTGCCGCTGACGTTGTCGGTCCTGCGCACGCTGCTCGTCGATGTTGATGGGGAGCCGTATGCTTTTCCACTCGCTGCCATTTCCAAGACTTTGAAACTGCAGCGGACGCAGATCAATCTCCTGCAGGGCCGGCCACATTTTCGATTGAATGATCGACAGATCGGGCTGGTCACCGCGCGCGAGGTGCTGGATCGAGGTGAGCCCGGATCGGAACCGAACGAACTCTCGGTCGTCGTCGTGGATGCGGGTCGGGGCGATGCGTACGGCCTGATCGTCGACCGTTTTCTCGGGGAACGCGAGTTGGTGATCAGACCTCTGGACCCACGGTTTGCCAAGATCAAGGACATCAGCGCAGCAGCCCTGATGGAAGACGGTTCGCCTGTTCTGATCTTCGACGTCGACGATCTGATCCGATCGGTGGAGAAGCTTGCATCATCCAGCGGACTTCGAACTCTTCGGCGCGCCGCGGGCGGTCCCGAAGCGAGCAGGCGCAAGCGCGTGCTCGTGATTGACGATTCACTGACGGTTCGCGAACTCCAGCGCAAGATGCTGGGCAATTACGGTTATGAGGTCGAAGTTGCGGTCGACGGTATGGACGGGTGGAATGCCGTCCGGTCTGGTCCTTTCGATCTCGTCGTCACCGACATCGACATGCCTCGTATGGATGGCATCGAGCTGGTGAGTTCGATCAGAAAGGACGCTCATCTTAAGAACACACCCATCATGATCGTTTCATACAAGGATCGGGAAGAAGATCGCGCGCGCGGGCTCGACGCAGGTGCGGACTATTATCTGACCAAGAGTAGCTTTCAGGACGAGGCGCTGATCCATGCCGTCGTGGACATGATTGGCGAGGCGGTTGAATGAGAACGAGATGGGAAGCCAGCGAATGAGAATCGGCGTGGTCAACGACATGCCCATGGCGGTTGAACTTCTGCGTCGACTGGTCCTGTCGACCGGCGAACATCAGGTCGCGTGGATCGCGACCAATGGGCGAGAGGCGGTCGAGGTCTGCAGACGTGATCTGCCGGATCTCATACTCATGGATCTAGCGATGCCAGAGATGGACGGCGTGGAAGCGACCCGCAGAATCATGGCGGAAACCCCGTGCTCAATCTTGCTGGTGACCGCTAGTATCGAAGCCAACCTCGCCGGCGTCTACGAAGCAATGGGTCATGGCGCGCTTGACGCAGTCGATATTCCCTCAGTGGGCATCGAAGGTAACGCGTCCTCGCAATCCGCCCGGCTTTTGACGAACAAGATAGGGACGATCGGCAAGCTGATTGGTGATGCGCCGACCCAGGCAAAAAGGCGGATGTCACGTGCGGCTGAGCCGACACCTCGACGCCTGATTGCAATCGGTGCCTCCGCGGGCGGGCCGGCTGCCGTTGCCGCAGTCCTGAGTTCGTTTCCCGTTGACTTTGGCGGCGCGATTGTACTCGTCCAGCATCTCGATGCTCAGTTCGTTCCAGGCCTCGTTGATTGGCTGGGGCAGCATACGCCTCTCCCGATCCGTCCGGCGCGGGAAAGGGATAG
>NZ_JAMYSF010000065.1:0-2748 GCF_040321775.1 Mesorhizobium sp. M0243
TCAGCACAGGCTGTGTGGGTTACGCCACTGAGGCAACCTTTGCACGCGTGTATGAGGCGTCGGCGACGTCACGCCCGTGGGTCGTCGCCTTCGCAATGCACCCCTTCAGTTACGACGACATCGCGGCGGCCCTTCGGGCTTTCTCGTTGGAAACAAGGCTCGTAGAACGGTTCAGACAGCGACAGCGCCGCTTCTCCACATCGACGGAACGGCAGGCGATCCTGAAGGCTATGGCCAAACTCGGCATAGAGGATCGCCTAGAGCGCACGACCGGCTACATCTATGCGTCCTGCCACATTTCCGCACCGCCAGGCGAAGCGCTCTGAGTCTTGTCGTTGACGGACACATCTCTAGGAGAAGCGAGCTACTCGCTCCACATCACCTGCGTTACTTGGTCGTAGCGGCCGAGCAGGGCAGCGTTGGCCAAGCAGGGGAGACGAGCCGCGCGACTATCTCATGTTCGATGCCCGCCACCAGTTTCATGCGCATTGTCGCCGATGTACCAGGCGCCGAAGACAGTGAGCCGCATCCGCAGCACCGCATCCATCCCTACCTGCTGCGCCATCTGGCGGTCGAAAGGCCGGATCAGGTCTGGTGCCCGACGTGACCTACAGTGCGCCTCGTCCCGGATAGTCCGGGTGCATATGACTGGAATGCATTGAGAAAGGAGAATTTGAAGAATGCCTGCTCCGCTGCTGTGAGGGCCCAAGCGGCGGTGACCTGTCGTCAAAAGGCAACGCAGAGGTTATCCTCCCGCCCCTCTTCGTACCTCGCCGCCACTGTCATCCCATCGACCCCCAGCACCCACCTGCCGCTTCTGTCGCCAAAACGCCCGATATAGGGCGGCCTCATCGACGTGAGGCAGCAGGAAGGTGAACCGGGTTTGGGCCGCCTGTCTGGCTGCCGCGTTCACCCGCTCGAGGTTCGGCGGCAAGGCAACCCGGCTCTGCGTCCGGATTGTGAATCGGCGTGCAAAATTGGCTCTGACGCACTTTTGGTGATGATTGAACCTAGCCAGCGCCGATGACGCGCGCCTGAAGCAGGTCGAGCTTTCCTCGGCCATACATTTGGCGTTTCACGAGCTTGAGCTTGGTGATCTGGCCCTCGGTCTGACCGTTGGACCATGGCAAGGTTATCGCCGCGCTGACGGCCGATCGATCTTTGAGAACGCCATTGGCGAACGAGGCGACCAGACTTGATCTGGCCCGCTCCAGCCAAGGTTCGAGATCGGCGAGAGTCTTCTTGCGGATCATGGCCTGGAAGCCTGCAACGATTTCCCGGGCCTCCACCAATAAAGGCACGCCGCCCTCGATCGCCGCCACCGTGACGGTTTCGGACTTAGAGAGGCTGTCGCGACCGATGGTCATTAGCCGCGCAATGGTTCGGGCCGAGGGTGCACGGCGCAGGGCGTCGCCATTCACTTGATCTGAATGCCGGCGACGCGTGGCCCACTCGGTGACGACACGCAAGCAACCACGGAATCCCTGGTTCTTGAGGCGCCGCCAGAGTGCTGTTGCATTGCGCTCCCCAGCCGTCCACTGGGCGTCGAGCCAAGGAAGTAAAGCTCCAGCGAGCTTTCTCGGACTCGAAAGACGTCAGATCGCTGGCCTCGCAGAACCTTGCGGACTACGCCGCGGCTATGGCCGGTGCGGCGAACAATCTCCTTAATCGTAGTCCCGTCCTTGGCCATGCCGAGGATGACGGCATTGGTGTCTTCCCGACGAAGGTATCCTTCATATTGAATCCGCTCGGCGGCGGTTAGCAGTTCTGGATCAATAGTGGCGGCACCAAGCGCGGCGCGGATCGACCGCATGGATTTGCGAACTGCGTCGAGGAAGGCGCGGCTGGCGTTCTCCATTAAGTGCCAGCGGTCGGCCACCTGGATCGCCCCAGGCAGCGCTTTGGCGGCCGCAAGAGCGTAGCCACCGCCGCGATCGCGGGCGACAATGTCGATCTGGGGTTGGTCTGTGAGCCAGGCCTGGGCCGTCGCCGGCTCACGGTCAGGCAGCAGGGCGATGGTCTTGCGCCGCTCAAGGTCGCAGATGATCGTCCCATAGCGTTGATTTCGTCGCCACGCCCAATCGTTGATCCCGATCACGCTCGGCGGGACAAAGCGCGGACTACCGCGCCGCCGCACAATGCGCAGCAACGTGTCGTTGCTCACCGGCAGCATCAACCTCTTGGCGAAGCTGGCTGCGGGCCTGCCGCCCAGCGCAAGCCCAAGGTGATGGACGATTTGGTCGAGCCGGGCGGTTCGCCGCGCCCACGGCGCCAGAACATCCCCGTCGAAACGCTCAGCGAAGATCCGCCGGCTGCACAACACGGCGCCGCAGTGGAACCGCCGAGCCACAACGACGATCCGAACAGGCTTGCCCGCCATAGGCAGGTCCGCAAGGCGCCGCTGATACCGACTGTGGATCCGCTGGGACCTCGTTCCGCAGCCCGGACAGAGGCTCGCCGTACTCGTAGGACGGACCGTGATCAACATCACCTCATCGTCAACGGCGGTGTCGTCCACCACAAAGCCGCGAGGGACGAGGGTCGAAGGCCGCAATGTATAGCCCATGCCATTGATTCCTTGCGTGAAACCAACGCCAGCCGGCACCCCATTTTCATCAAAAGTGAGTCAGAGCCAAAATTGGACGCCGATCGGGGGTCAGTTTTGGAAACGATGACGTAATTGCTGCCGTCGCTCCTTTGAACGAAGATTCGGCTGACGGCAAAAGCCGCCGACCATTGAGATCGAGG
>NZ_JAMYSF010000066.1:0-2629 GCF_040321775.1 Mesorhizobium sp. M0243
TGCGGATTCCGACGTGAAGCCGGCCGCCATTCCGATCAAACACCGGCCACCATTCCGGTATGAAGCCGGCCACCATTCCAACCAAAGACCGGCCAGTTTTCGGCACTGAAGATTACCTCCTGGGCCAGCAACTTTGGCATCAATTGCCTCGCGATGAACGAGGACATTTTGATGCCGGCAAAGAGAAGGCTGACCATGAGACAGTTGAGACAAATGCTTCGGCTTGCCGGAAGCGGGACCAGTTCCCGCGAGATTGCGGTCGTGCTGGGAATAGCACGCAGTACGGTGCAGGATAATCTGCGGCGCGCAGCGACAATGGGGTTGAGCTGGCCCCTGCCAGGCGAGCTGACCGATGACGCGCTTGAGAGCAAACTCTTCGCTCGCAATGGCGTCAAACAGGGCACGCGGCGGCGCACAGAGCCGAACTGGGCCCATCTTGCCGTCGAGCTCAAGAAGCCGGGCGTCACGCTCCTCATCTTGTGGGAGGAGTATCGAGGAAGTCATCCCGACGGATATGGCTACAGCCGGTTCTGCGAGCTCTTTCGCAGCTTCGAACAGCGGCTTTCCCCGACGATGCGCCAGGAACACGCCGCCGGCGACAAGGTCTTCGTCGACTATTCCGGCAAGAGGATCCCGATCGTTGATCGAGACACCGGCGAGATCCGTGAGGCGGAGATCTTTGTGGCGGTCTTGGGAGCGTCCAGCTTCACCTATGCCGAAGCAACCTGGACCCAGACACTGCCTGACTGGATTGGTTCACACGTCAGGATGTTTCGTTTCTTTGATGGCGTTCCCCGACTGATCGTCCCCGACAATCTGAAGTCGGGCGTCAGCCGCGCCAGCTTCTACGATCCCGAGATCAATCGCAGCTACGGCATGATGGCATCCCATTATGGCGTCGGCGTTCTTCCGGCACGGCCGCGACGGCCGAAGGACAAATCGAAAGTCGAGAACGGCGTGCGTTTCGCCCAGTCATGCATTCTGGGGCGGCTGCGCAACCAGACCTTCTTCTCGCTGGCCGAGGCCAATGCCGCCATTCGCCAGGCACTCGATCGCATCAATGATCACGTCATGCGTCGGCTGGGCGTCAGTCGCCGGCAACTGTTTGAGAGCGTCGAGCGTGCTGCGCTCGCAAGCCTTCCGAGCAAAGACTACGAATTCGCCGAGTGGCGTTTGGCCCGCGTCTCGACGGATTACCATGTCGAGTTCAAGACCTTCTTTTATTCCGTGCCGCACAGCCTCATTCGCCAGCAAGTCGATCTGAGAGCAACGGCACGCACGATCGAGATCTTCCACCGCGGCAAGCGCATTGCCGTCCATCAGCGCCGCTATGGCGGCCCTCGTCATGGGACTGATCCGGATCATATGCCCAGCTCCCACCGGCGATATGCCGAGTGGACGCCGGATCGTTTCCGTCGCTGGGCCGCATCCGTCGGCCCCGAGACGGAAGGCTTGGTTGTCGCAATCCTCGCCAGCCGCCCACATCCTGAACAAGGCTTTCGAACATGCCTGGGTGTCCTGCGCCTGTTTCGCGATATCACACGCGATCGCGCCGAAGCCGTGTCAGCCCGCGCTGTCGAGATCGGTGGGCTGAACTGCAAGAGCATCGCCTCGCTCATCGCCAATCACAAGGCCGCAAGGCATTCCACCGAACCGACCGCCATCGTCGATCACGCCAATCTGCGTGGCCCTGACTACTTTCATTGAGGAGACACACCAATGCTTATCCATCCGACCATCGACATGCTGCGCGAACTCGGCCTTCATGGCATGGCCACCGCCTTCCAGGAACTCGACGCACAATCCGAAGCACGCGGCCTCGAGCATGGCGAATGGCTTGCCATGCTGCTCGAGCGCGAGGCTACCATGCGCCGCCAGAAGCGTTTCGAAGCCCGCGCCAGAGCTGCAAAGCTTCGCCATGACGCACAGATCGAGAATGCCGACTTTCGTGCCGCACGCGGTCTTGACCGCAATCTGTTCATGGCGCTCGCCGGCTGCGACTGGATTCGCAAGCATCACAGTCTTCTCATCACCGGGCCGGCGGGCGTCGGCAAGAGCTGGCTGGCCTGTGCGCTAGGCCACAAAGCTTGCCGAGAGGATTTCTCCGTCGCCTATCACCGCGTTCCCCGGCTGTTTGCAACACTTGCCCTCGCGAGAGGCGACGGACGTTATGGCCGGATCCTCAAGCAACTCGCCAAAACCGACCTTCTCATTCTCGATGACTGGGGACCGGAAAAACTCAATGATGACCAGCGGCGTGATGTGCTTGAGATCATTGAAGACCGCTACGAACGCCGATCGACAATCGTCACCAGTCAGCTGCCCCTGGATCGCTGGTACGAGATCATTGCAAACCCAACTCTGGCCGATGCCATCCTCGACCGCCTCGTTCACAACGCCTATCGCATCGATCTCACCGGTGAAAGCATGCGAAAACAGCGCTCGCCAAGAGCGACCGAAACAGCGCAAGCTTGACCTGAAACGAAACCCAATCCAAACATCAACGAGACCCAGGATCAGTCCGAAAAATGGCCGGCTTCAAATCGGAACACCGGCCGGAATGAAATCGGAATGACTGGCCGGCTTCAAATCGGAATCGATGGCCGGCTTCGTCGGAATACGCAGACAA
>NZ_JAMYSF010000067.1:0-2399 GCF_040321775.1 Mesorhizobium sp. M0243
TGGCGGGGCTCCGGTTCCTATCCTGCTTATGAGCAAGACGCTCTGACCTCCGGCTTACAGGGCAGTCGCACGCAGTTGGCGGCGCTCGCCGGCACCGAATGCTCACCTATACTTCCGCCCCATGGTCCGCTTTTGGTGAATGGACGGGACCGTACGAATGACTGCCATTGGGCGCAAATTGTTCACGGCTCCACTCGTGAAGTGGAGCCGCTCTTGATCAAACCTCAGTTGCCTCGGCAAGTTCGAGAGCATCCTCTACATCGACTCCCAGATAGCGGACCGTGTTCTCGATCTTCGTGTGACCGAGCAAGATCTGGATGGCTCGCAGATTTCCCGTCGCTTTGTAAATAATCGAAGCCTTGGTGCGACGCAGGGAATGGGTGCCGTATTCCTGGGGTCGAAGCCCGATCGCCTCGACCCATTCGTCGACGAGGCGGGCATACTGCCTCGTGCTCATGTGAGCCCTTGGATCGATCCTGCTCGGAAATGCGTAATCATCCACTGTCCCGCCGCGTCGTTCCAGCCATGCGAGAAGGCTGGAGCGTGCGTCGCTCATCAGCTCGAACTGAACAGGTCGACCGGTTTTCTGTTGGATGACCATCGCGCGAGTTCGGATTTCCTGCCCTACAACAAGGTTGCCGATTTTGATCTTGACGAGATCGCAGCCGCGCAACTTGCTGTCGATCGCCAAATCGAAGAGCGCTTTGTCTCGTAGACGCCGTTCCCGATCGAGAAAGAAGCGTATCGCCCATATCTGTCGAGGTTTCAGAGGGCGTTTCGTTCCGACCTTCTTGCCTGCATTCCATGCCCGGCGATCGGAGGCGGTGAGATCATAGCACGAGTGTCCCATTTCGTTTCTCCTTCGGCCATGATTGGCCACGGGAGGAACGCCTAGTTAGTGACTCGGTTGGAGTGGGCCGATAGCGGACTGGCAGCTTCGAGGCAGGGATTTCGATAGGCGGACCTTCAGGCCCTCGCGAGACCCCGTGCAGACGGGCAGGCTAGTTGTGTGAAAGCACCGACTGAAAGTCCTTTGTGTTGTTGCGATTGGGATACGAGTGGTCCGGTACTGGCACGCCAAGGTGCAGGCAGTGCGACTCCCATCCGTCACCCAGATTGTCGACCAGCAGCCACCCGGCGCGTTATCGTCTGCGATGAAGGAAGCCGGCAGCCGCATTTTCCGACAAGGGCGCGGGTCAGCCGATGAATTGCGCCATTAACTGTTCTGCTAAGTTGGATGTTGACGCCTTCTCTAAGACAGTTAATAATCTCCTAATATAAGCGTCGCATAAAATACTCAACATGCAACAACGAGTTGGACGACGACCGGCCACGCATCGTGCTGGCCGTCGCAAGGCGACAACGTTGGGGCCTTCGGGTGCGCTGACCACTGCCGGAATCTGCATGTCAGGCACGCAATGATTTATCGGCAAGAGGCGGCTGGTCTTTCAATACGGTCGACAGGCACGGGGGCGTCTGTCGTTTAAACAACAGGGGATGAAACATGGCTACTCAGATCGCCGGTGCCGGCGGCACCACGACATCGTTTTCCAACACACCGCAGGCGACGGACGACGTTCTCAACTACACCGAGGACACGGTTGTCATCGTGTCGGCAGCTCAGTCGATCATCCTGCTGGACGTGATGCAGAATGATCTGGGTGGAAACGCAAAGACCCTCTATTCGATTGACGACGGGACTTCCGCCTCGACTGCCACCAAGCAATACGCGCCGGTCGACCTGACGACGGCAGACGCCCAAGTGAGCGGCGTCTCTGCCTGGGAAGACATTGGCGACGGCGTCTTCATCCGCATCAACAATGGCAAGGTCGAGATGAACCTTAGCCAGTATCTGCAGCAGCAAGGCTTCGCCAGCCTGCAGGCCATGGGTGCTACTGACAGCATCCACGAGACGTTCACCTATGCAATCAAGCTCGGCAATGGAACGCTAAGCTGGGCCAGTGTGTCGGTCAACATTCAGGGCAGCAATGATGGCGCGACGATCACCGCGGCTCCAGGCGCTGACCAGACTGTGGTCGAAGCTGGCGGCGTGGCCAACGGAACGCTCAACGATCCTAGCGCTCAAGGACAGCTGATCCTGACGGATGTCGACGCCGGTCAGAACCATTTCCAGAACCCTGTAAGCCTTCAGGGCACCTATGGCTTCTTCACCTTCAACACGACGACCGGCGCATGGACCTATGCGCTCAACCAGGCGCTTGCCGACCCGCTGACGCAAGGCCAGGCTGTGACCGACACTCTCACGGTGACATCGGCGGATGGAACCGCGAGCTACAATATCGTCGTCAACATCCTCGGCACCAACGATGCGGCGGTGCTCTCGGCGGATGTCCGCGACCTGACCGAAGGCGACACCGCGGCGGCGATCAGCACCTCCG
>NZ_JAMYSF010000068.1:0-2162 GCF_040321775.1 Mesorhizobium sp. M0243
TCTGCAGGCCATGGTTGAGGATCATAGAGGCGAGGCAAACAGTGCGACCCAGCGGATCAGCTCGATCGTTAGAACGGCCGAAGTCGGTTTGAGTGTTGGCTTGTTGGTAGCCCTCGGGCTAGCCCTTCTTTTGGGTTACCAGCTGTTTCGCGCCATTACAGGTCCGCTCACCCGTTTGGTCAACGCGGTTCAATTGATGCGGCAAGGCGACTTCAGCGAACGCCTCGATCTGATGCGCCGAGACGAATTCAGTGTGCTTGCCGACGGCTTCAACGCAATGGCGGACGATCTCACAACCCTCATTGGTCAGGTTCAAAGGTCCAGCATACAGGTCGGCACGTCGATAACTGAGATCGCCGCCACCTCCAAGCAACAGCAGGCAACTGCGACTGAAATCGCAGCGACCACAACAGAAATCCGCGCGACAGCCAAGGAAATCTCCGCCACATCAAACGAGCTGGTCCGCACGATGAACGAGGTCTCCACAGTTGCCGAACAAACGGCTGCCGTCGCCGGCGGAGGTCAAGCCGGGCTGACCCGTATGGAAGAAACCATGCAGCAAGTCATGGAAGCGGCCGGCGCGATCAATTCCAAACTCGCGATCTTGAGTGAGAAAGCCGGCAGCATCAATCAGGTGGTGACGACCATCACAAAAGTCGCCGATCAGACGAATCTGTTGTCGCTCAACGCTTCCATCGAGGCTGAGAAGGCAGGCCAATATGGCCGGGGTTTTGCAGTTGTAGCGACGGAAATCCGAAGGCTCGCGGACCAGACGGCTGTCTCCACCTACGATATTGAGCAGATGGTCAAGGACATCCAGTCGGCAGTCGCGGCCGGGGTGATGGGCATGGACAAGTTTTCCGAGCAGGTCCGCCGGGGTATGCAGGAAATCCAGCAGGTCGGCGGGCAACTCTTCGATATCATTCAGCAGGTTCAGGGGCTGGTGCCACGTTTCGAAGTCGCCAATGAAGGCATGCAAGCACAGGCGACCGGCGCGGGGCAGATCAGCGACACGCTAACCCAGCTAAGCGAGGCAGCTCAGCAAACAGTCGAATCCCTTCAGCAATCGACGCTCGCGATCGACGAGCTCAATCAAGTCTCAGGCGGCATGCGAAGTAGCATTTCGAGGTTCAAGCTGCGAGCATAGCGAGTCGGCAGTAGGAGGTGACAATGCTATTCCTCGCCTTCAGCATGGGTCCGGATCGCTACTTGATCGATGTCCACCAAATTGAAGAGGTGCTGCCCTATTTCGATGTGAAAGTTCTTCCGGGTGCGCCAACTGGTGTGGTGGGTTTGGTCAGCTATAACGGAATACCCATCCCTCTGATCGATGTTACCCATCTTGCGCTTGGCCGGCCATCGGAGCGCCTATTGAGCACCCGGATCGTTGTGACGCGCTATCCGGCGCATGATGGCGAGCAACGCCTGCTGGGGCTGATCGCGGAACGGGTGACGGATACGCTCGAGCGACACCCTGCCGATTTCGCGCCGTTCGGACTTGAACAAGGAACCCCGCCCTATCTTGGGCCGGTGGCTTCCGATGGTTCGGAGATCATTCAGTCGGTCAAAGTGGAAGCGCTGCTTTCGGAAGAGATTCGTACCGCTTTGCTCCGCCAGGCCGCAATAGGTGATCAATGACCGGCGCAATAGAAAAGCTCCTGATGGAAACCATCGGACTGGACAGTGCCAGTGTTGGTCCGACAGTGGTTCGTCAGGCGGTCAGAGACCGGATGGAAGCATGCCGGATAACCAACCCTCAGGCCTATAGGGAACACTTGACCGTTTCCTCGCAGGAGCTGCAGGAGCTGATCAATGCGGTGGTGATCCCAGAGACCTGGTTCTTTCGCGACCGAGAAGCGTTCACGATGCTGGCGCGGCATGCGCGCGTGCACAAGCCTGCTCAGCCGATAAGAGTCCTGAGCCTGCCATGTTCAACCGGCGAAGAGGCTTATTCGGTCGCCATGGCGATGTTCGATGCCGGCTTTGAGGCGCACGAGTTCAAGATCGATGGCGTGGACGTCAGCAGTCGCAATATCGCCACGGCTGAACGCGCCATCTATGGGCGCAATTCGTTTCGCGGGAGCCATCTCGAATTTAAAGATCGCTATTTCGAAGCGGCTGAGGGCGGGTTGCGGCCTATTGCTGGGGTGCTGAAACAGGTT
>NZ_JAMYSF010000069.1:0-1642 GCF_040321775.1 Mesorhizobium sp. M0243
GGTTCGCAGCAAGGCGGCGTTGACACCATAGGAGCAACCGACATCGATTATCTTTAACTTCGTCTTGTTTCGAACGCGTCGATAATCGGCGAAGATCCTTTCGAAGATCGGCTTGGCCCGATCTGCAATCATGTAGTCCAGGGCCCGATGCGCCCGAAAATAGGCGTGCGGCCACCTGCGATTGTAGGTTGCCGTGAAATCGTACTTCGCCCCCTGAATTCTGCCGCGCTCTGCACTTGCTACCTGACCTGACATGCAGTTTCCCTTCTTCGCTCCAGTGATCGCAATCTCACCCACGATATAAATATCGCTCGCCAGCTCCTGCCGCCTCACGAGAGACGTTTCAAAAGTCGTGCCAAGCTGAGCAGAGGCCATAAAAGCGATTTTCTGCACATCAACTCAATTGCTTACATGTCGGCCGAAGCTGTGCCTGCGGTCCACACACCAGGTTCGGGACAGCGACGGGGTGACCGTTGCGCCATCTACCTGCACCTGGGCATATTCATTCATTGACGGACAGTCGCTAACATCACGATTGGCAGCTGATGCAGTTGTCGCAATGACTCGCTTCAGCGTGCCTGCCACTGAACTCTCAGCCGGCGGTCGCCTGCCAATTGTAAAGCGTCGGCTCAGAGTCCCGCGCTTGCAGGCCAGATCACCCGCCTTCGTCCCCGTATCATGCTCGCGTGGTGATGATGATTGCCGTTAACCGCTTTCTTTTCATCAGTCCGGGAGGTGAGGGGCCGCACATTGGTTTTGCTCGTCAATGGTCGGAAATGGAGTGATCGACCAACCGATCAAATCGACGGCACGCTGAAGTATCGCCTCGGTGCGACTAAGACTGGATGAAGCGGCGATGACATGTCCCATACAGTCTCGATAATCGCCTTTTCTGACAATCGGCGTCTTGGGTTCAACATAGAACTTGACCTCGGCGACACCTGATACTGCGGCCGCTTGCCTGTCGCCACCGATCCAGTCAAGGGTGCCATCGCGATCAGCAACCAGATGCCGCGCTGCCGCAATGTGCGAAGGCCTTTTGCGCAAATTCCATTCCTCGCCGATGGCAAGCTTGATGTGCGCGGTGATGAGATCGACACCGTAAGCCAGACGAACGAGTTGAGGAAAGGGCGTGCCAGCCAGACGCGGATTGACTTCAATGACGACCGGGCCACGCTTCGTCCACCGGAGTTCAACGTTCGTTGGCCCCCAGCCAAGGCCGAGAGCTCGCAAACAGCTCAGCGAAACATTGGCGATACGCTCATGCTCGTCATCAGTCAGCAGTGCCGGGTAGGTGAACCCACGACAGACGAAATGCGGCGGGCGGCCGAAGTCACCGGTGCCAATCCCAATGACCTCATTCCCCATTATCTCAGCGGTATAATAGGGGCCTTGTGCGAATTCTTCGACCAGTATCCTCGGCGCAGACCGCCATATGTGCTGCCCGCCCAACAGATAGTTCGTGTGTTCGACTACCTCGTCGGCAGTGCGGCACAATCGGACACCGACGCTGCCGCTGCCTACCGCAGGCTTAACTACCGCCGGCAGTCCGATCTCCCTTGCAGAATCCTCTACGTCCGCTGCATTGGCCACCAAGCGATAAGCAGGTGTCGGAACGCCTGAGGCCGCGAGAAGTTGACGC
>NZ_JAMYSF010000070.1:0-1584 GCF_040321775.1 Mesorhizobium sp. M0243
CCATCGATTGCCCCGGATCAGGCGCCCGCAACAAGGCGAAGCCCAAGCTGCGGGACAAAAAACCCAATCCCGTCCCCCGCAAACCAATCTGCACCAAACAACAGTCCCCCAGGCACCAGCCAGCGGGCCGTTCGCATTCGGGGGACAATGGTGCCTGCAAGCGCGGCACTCCTCGGCGCACAAAGAGGCCTCAGCCGACAAGCTACGACAACAAAACAAGCCTCTCGACAAAACCTAATTCAAAACAGCCCGCAGCCGCGGGCCGTTTGCGTTTAGGGGACTGGCAGTGAAGTGCCCAGCCGCCGCCATGACCGGATCAACCGAATCGGAGGCAAAAAAGACGAAGCATCCGATCCTCTTGTCAGGCATCGGTCAGTGATGTCGGTGATGACTTGCAATCAAATACGAAATGAATTGGGTCGGGGTGGCGTTCTATTCAGCCGGCTTTTGTGGCCACCCTCGGCCATGACAATGACTGAGGACCGCGAATCGACCTGCATGTGGATTCTCGATCGCGCCGGCCGTTGGGTGTGTCACGCCGCAATAGCCGCAAGTGCCGTTGGCCGAACGGCCCGGGGCGTTGAAGCGACGCCTCGATCAAGTCGAATCAAGTGAAGGGTGATTCTCTGGGGATGAGTGGCGCAAGGCGTGGCATGGTCGAATCAGCCAATTTTGCTAATAGCTGACATCTATCCAGGTTCGGGATCACTCCCATGTTCCCGCAGGGCGGTGCCAATGCCAAATTGCGCTTTGAATGACCATTACGAGAGCTCCATCAGGAAGCAGCTCGAATCAGGCCGCTACAGTAATGCCAGCGAGGTTGTCCGCGCGGGCCTGCGCATGCTTGAGGATTTCGAGGCGGAGCGGGAGAAATGGCTGCGCGACGAGATACCGGGGCGCCTGCTGAACTCCGGCAGGATTCATCGAAGGGCATCCCTGCCGAAACGGTTTTCTCCCGGCTGGAGGCGCGTCATCGCGCCAAGCAGGCGAAAGCCAAGTCGGGGTGGAGTATCGGATTGTCTTCCACCCCAAGGCAGAAGCCGAGCTGGAGCAACTCTACGATGACATAGCCGGACGTGCGTCGCCGGCGATCGCCTGGAATTTCATTGCGGGTATCCGCGACCATTGTCTCGACCTGTCGACGTTTCCACGGCGGGCACCGAGCGGGTCGAGATCATGCCTGGGTTGCGGATTGTTGGCTACCGCGGCGTCAGCATTGCCTTTGCCGTCGGGGGGCAGGCGAGTCCTGATCCTGGGCATCTTTTACGCCGACCGGAACATCACACCGGAATTGCTCGAGGACCGGCTCTAAACGGCGCTTCGGTGGAGAATTGCTGTGCAGTCCTCCAGGCGCGGCGGGTGCGATGGCACACATCAGCGCCTCGAGCTCGGGACGCATCACAGGAATGGAGGCGCTAGAACGCCGCCCACAATTCAGCCAAGCCAACTCATGAATTTCGGCCCGGTGGATATCTCTGCGAGAAATCGAAAAAACATTGTCGATGTGTGTTGACAGTTGTCGAGTGTGGCGACTATATACGCCTCACGAACGAGGGCGGCTCGCCGCTGGCGACGAAGAAGTTT
>NZ_JAMYSF010000071.1:0-1459 GCF_040321775.1 Mesorhizobium sp. M0243
GCCGCGAGGGCATTATGCTCCCTGCCGTAAATTACACGCGCGCGGCGGACAGGGCGATCGTCTGGAAGCTGCCCGTCTACAATACGGTGCACCACATTCTCACCAACCCGATCTACGCCGGCGCCTATGCGTTCGGGCGAACCTGCAGCAAAGTCACCATAGAGGCCGGACGCAAACGGATTTTGCGTGGGATCAGGTGCGATCGCGCCGACTGGGAGGTCTTGCTCATCGATCATCACGAAGGTTACCTGAGCTGGCACGATTTTGAGAGGAATCAGCGCCTGATCACGGACAATGCCACAAGCAAAGGCCTGGTGCCGCGCGGTGCTCTTCGCCGGGGCGAGTTGCTGCTCGGCGGTCTCTTGCGCTGCGGCCATTGCGGCCGCAAGCTGCATGTCTTGGCAATACGGGGCGCTATCATTGCCGCGGAGCGCAGGTCAACCACGGAACCGACCCGTGCATCGGCTTCGGATCGTTGCGGGTCGATCAGGCGGTCAGCGCGGAGGTTCTTCAACGCCTTCAACCGCTCGGCATGGAAGCGGCGATCAAGGCCATCGAGACCTCCACCGTGCAGGCTGGAGAGAAGCGGCGCCATGTGGAGCTCGCACTCGAGCAGGCACGTTATGAAGCCGCCCATGCACGCCGCCAGTATGACGCCGTCGACCCGGACAACCGGCTTGTAGCAGGCGAACTGGAGCGACGCTGGAATGCCGCGCTCGTAGCCGTCCGCGAGCGTCAGGACGAGCTTGACGCGCTCGACCGCCACAAGCCTGAGGCTCTGGGAGAAGAGGAACGGCGGAGCCTGCTGCGCATGGGCGCCGATCTCGAACTGGCATGGCATCATGCCAACGCCACCGCCACCACGCGCAAGCGGATCATCCGTGCCGTGATCCGCGAGATTGTCGTCGCCATCGAAGACGACCACATCAAAATGCTGGTGCATTGGCAGGGCGGCGACCATACCGCGCTTTCGGTCAGGAAGAACAAGGCAGGCCATCACCGTTGGGGCGCCCCGCCGGACATCGAGGACCTGATCCGTGCCCTGGCACGCCAATTGCCGGATAGAGCGATCGCATCGCTTCTCAACCGGCTCGGCAAAACCACGGGTCGTCTGAACGGATGGACGCAGTCCCGTGTCTGCACTTTCCGCAACCAGCACGACATCGCCGTCTACAAAAAGGACGAACGGTCGGAGCGCGGCGAGTATACATTGCAGGAAACGGCTGCGAAGCTCGGCCTGCGGCCAATGACCGTGCTGCGCATGATCCGCGCCGGCGATCTGAAGGCCGAGCAGTATTGCAAGGGTACGCCCTGGATCATCCGTCATGAAGATATCGAGCAACTCGATATCCAGCACCATTCCGGCAGGAGCGGACACAGTCCATTATCACAATCACAGGATCAGCAGATCCAGCTTTTTCAATAACATAGCGAGGTGTGCATTATGTCGTGGGATCGG
>NZ_JAMYSF010000072.1:0-1377 GCF_040321775.1 Mesorhizobium sp. M0243
GGGTCAGTTTTGGAAACGATGACGTAATTGCTGCCGTCGCTCCTTTGAACGAAGATTCGGCTGACGGCAAAAGCCGCCGACCATTGAGATCGAGGAGGCCGCAGTGAAGCAATATGTCGGATTGGATGTGTCGCAGCGAGAGACCAGCGTTTGCGTCGTCGACGATGCTGGAAGGTCTGTCTTCCAAGGGAAAGTGAAGTCCGATCCGGGAGCACTGACCGAGTTGCTCCGCAAACGCGCACCTCACGCCGAGCGCATCGGATTCGAGACGGGCGCCATGTCCAGCTGGCTCTGGCATGAGCTTAAACGGGTCGGATTGCCGGTTGTCTGCATTGATGCTCGACATGCGAAGGCGGCACTTTCAGTTCGAATGAACAAAAGTGATGAGAACGATGCCCGCGGCCTGGCCGAACTGGTTCGCGTCGGTTGGTATCGGGAAGTGAAGGTTAAGAGCGCAGAGAGCCAGGCCACCCGATCCATGCTCGTCGCAAGGTCAAGACTTGTCGAGATCCGGCGCGATCTCGAAAACCAGACACGGTCGATGCTGAAGGAATACGGGCTGCAGTTCAGTCGATCGATTGGGTCACAGTTCCGGCGAAAGGTTTGGGAACTTGTTGCTGACGGGCATCCGCTTCGGTCGTTGGTTCAGGCGCTTCTGTCTGTCCACGAGCAGGTCTGCTGTGAACAAGAGAAGCTCGATCGGCAGGTCCGGCATCTCGCTCGTGAAGACGAAACCACACGCCGGCTGATGACGGTCCCCGGCATTGGCGTGGTGACCGCGCTCACCTTCCGCCACACGATCGACGATCCCGCGCGCTTTCGGTCGGCCGCCAACGTAGGTGCCTATCTCGGCCTGACCCCGCGACGAAAGCAGTCCGGTGAAACGGATATCAATGGCCGCGTCTCACGCTGGGGCGATCGACTGTTGCGAACCTATCTCTACGAGGCGGCCAGCGTCCTCCTGCACCGGACGAAGAAATGGTCCACGCTGAAAGCCTGGGGGATGCGTCTGTCGAGGCGGATCGGCTTGAAGAAGGCAAAGGTGGCGGTCGCACGGAAGATCGCGGTTCTGCTTCATTGCCTGTGGGTCGACGGCACAAGCTTTGAGTGGGGTAGTGAAAAGATGGCATAGCAGATCCGAACTCGACCTAATTCGCGGGCCCGTTTCCGGAACCCGTGATGTCCCCGCCGGGACGGTGGTTGCGGCGACCTCGGTCAAACGGCTGACAGCAGTTCATCTGCATCTCGTTGGAAACGTTGAGGCGCCCGACCCGAACATCATCATGAGGCACTCGACCTCGGAAAGGACCATGACCCCGGCGATGGCAGTGCGAGATCCGGATTGACAACTACCCGCAATTAAAGGGCCGTTTGACA
>NZ_JAMYSF010000073.1:0-1168 GCF_040321775.1 Mesorhizobium sp. M0243
TAATACCAACGGTCTTGGCTGCTGACTCTTTTGTGATTTTGGCCGATTTGCGCGCCGTGATTCCCTATTGCCGAAGGAGATTCGGCGATGGGATCAGCGGTGAAGTTGCGGACGGACTTTTCGGCGGGGGAGCTTCGCCGTCTTGCCCGGAACTCAAAGGATGTGCGCCAGAGCAGCCGGCTGTTGTCGATCGCGGCGGTTCTGGACGGCATGAGCCGGGCCGATGCGGCCCGGATCGGCGGGATGGATCGCCAGACGCTACGCGACTGGGTGCATCGGTTCAACACGGCCGGCCCCGATGGTCTTGTGGACCAATGGGCGCCGGGACCAGCGTCCCGGCTGTCGCATGAGCAGCAGGCCGAACTGGCCGCGCTTGTGGAGAAGGGCCCGGATCGTGCCGTCGATGGCGTCGTTCGCTGGCGGCGGATCGACCTGAAGAAAGCCATCAAGGACCGCTTCGGCATTGATTATGACGCGCGCTATGTCGGGAAGCTGCTGCACAAGCTCGGCTTCTCCCACATGAGTGTGCGGCCGCGTCATCCGGCGCAGGATGCCCATATCATCGAGGAATTCAAAAAAACTGGCCTCGCACGCTGAAGGCGCATCTTTGCGACTTGCCGCCGCGTACGAAGGTGGAGATCTGGTTCCAGGACGAAGCAAGGATCGGCCAGAAGAACGGGATTGTACGGCAGTGGGCCAGACGCGGCACGCGGCCGCGACAGCCGGCCGACCAGCGCTACAAGAGCGCCTACCTGTTCGGCGCCATCTGCCCAGCACGTGGTACCGGGGCGGCTCTCGCACTGCCGTTTGCCGATACCGAGGCCATGCAACTCCATATCAACGAGATCAGCCGCCATGTCGAAAAGGGCGCCCATGCCGTACTCGTCATGGATCGCGCGCGGATGGCACACCACCGCAAATCTCAGCATACCGGACAACATCACCCCGATCTTCCTGCCGTCGCGCGCGCCGGAGCTGAACCCGGTCGAGAACGTCTGGCAGTATATGCGCCAGAACTGGCTCTCCAACCGTGTCTTCGACAGCTATGACGATATCATCGATGCGGCCTGCGACGCCTGGCAGAAACTCCTCGCAGCTTCCGAGACCATCACATCAATCGGGATGCGCCAATGGGCCCATGTCGGTCAAACCCCATGAGTCTTGGTAT
>NZ_JAMYSF010000074.1:0-1163 GCF_040321775.1 Mesorhizobium sp. M0243
AAAGGTAAATTCGAGCGTAACAAGCCTCACGTGAACATCGGCACGATTGGCCACGTCGACCATGGCAAGACGTCGCTGACGGCGGCGATCACCAAGTATTTTGGCGAATACAAGCGCTACGACCAGATCGACGCTGCCCCTGAAGAAAAGGCGCGCGGCATCACGATCTCGACGGCGCACGTCGAATACGAGACGGCTGCCCGCCACTACGCTCACGTCGACTGCCCCGGCCACGCCGACTATGTGAAGAACATGATCACCGGTGCCGCGCAGATGGACGGCGCGATCCTGGTCGTGTCGGCCGCCGACGGCCCGATGCCGCAGACCCGCGAGCACATCCTGCTGGCCCGTCAGGTCGGCGTGCCGTCGATCGTGGTGTTCCTGAACAAGGTCGACCAGGTCGACGACGCCGAGCTGCTCGAACTGGTCGAGCTCGAGGTTCGCGAGCTTTTGACCAAGAACGAGTTCCCCGGCGACGACATTCCGATCGTCAAGGGTTCGGCGCTGGCTGCTCTGGAAGACAGCGACAAGAAGATCGGTGAAGACGCGATCCGCGAGCTGATGGCTGCGGTCGATGCCTACATCCCGACGCCGGTTCGTCCGCTCGACAAGCCGTTCCTGATGCCGATCGAAGACGTGTTCTCGATCTCTGGCCGCGGCACGGTCGTGACCGGCCGCGTCGAGCGCGGCATTGTCAAGGTCGGCGAGGAGCTGGAGATCATCGGCATCCGTCCGACGACCAAGACGACCTGCACGGGCGTCGAGATGTTCCGCAAGCTGCTCGATCAGGGCCAGGCTGGCGACAACATCGGCGCGCTGCTGCGCGGCGTTGATCGTGAAGGTGTCGAGCGCGGTCAGGTTCTGGCCAAGCCGGGCACGGTGAAGCCGCACAAGAAGTTCGTGGCCGAAGCCTACATCCTGACCAAGGACGAAGGTGGCCGTCACACGCCGTTCTTCACCAACTACCGTCCGCAGTTCTACTTCCGCACGACCGACGTGACCGGCATCGTGTCGCTGCCGGAAGGCACCGAGATGGTGATGCCGGGCGACAACATCACGGTCGATGTCGAGCTGATCGTGCCGATCGCCATGGAAGAGAAGCTGCGCTTCGCTATCCGTGAAGGCGGCCGCACCGTCGGTGCCGGCATCGTCGTCACCATCAA
>NZ_JAMYSF010000075.1:0-1141 GCF_040321775.1 Mesorhizobium sp. M0243
ATCGACTTCAGCTTGGAGAAGGCATTCTCGATTGATGGTGTGGATGGCTCCTGCTCCCGGCGTCGCATTGCGCCATAGTTGGGATGTTGTCGTCCCGAGCAAAGGAGCCATCCATGTCAGAACTTGCCACAGTTGGCATCGACCTCGCAAAGAGTGTCTTCCAGATCCATGGTGTCGATGGGAACGGTCGGGTTCTCGTACGCCGTCAGCTTCGCCGCAGCCAGTTGCTGGTGTTTTTCCAGAAGCGTCCACGATGCCTGATCGGCATGGAGGCTTGCGCAGGTTCTCACGATTGGGGGCGCAGGCTTCTGGAGATGGGGCACGACGTCCGGCTGATGCCGCCCTCCTATGTGAAGCCTTACGTGAAGCGCGGGAAGACGGATGCTGCGGATGCGGCCGCCATCTGTGAAGCCGTGACACGCCCCTCCATGCGGTTTGTCGCCATCAAGAGCGAAGCCTGCTCGTCGGTTCTGGTTCTTCACCGCACGCGAGACTTTCTGGTTCGCCAGCGCACGCAGATCGGCAACGCGATCCGGGCCCACATGACGGAGTTCGGCGTCATCGCGGCGAAGGGCGCGCAGAACGTCAATCGACTGAAGGATCAACTGGATCAACTGCCGGAAGTAGCTCGAATGCCTGTGAGTTTGCTCTTCGATCAGTTGGCCGAGACGGACAAGCGGATCGAGCGGCTGACCGACGAGCTCGAAGAGACCTACGCGCAAAGCGAGACAAGCCAGCGTCTAGCCACAATCCCAGGTGTGGGGATGCTGTCGGCGACGATCATCGCGGCGACGACGCCGGATGTCGACAATTTCGGCAGCGCAAGGGACTATGCCGCCTGGCTCGGCCTCACTCCCAAGCCGCACTCCACCGGAGGCAAGCAGAGGGTGGGCCGGATCTCGAAGATGGGCAATCGTTATATCCGACGCTTGCTGTATCTGGGCGCCATGGCGCAGATCATGCTCAGATGCAGACTCAAGCGCGAGCCGAGCTCGGACTGGCTATCGGGCATGCTGATGCGAAAGAAGACGAAGATCGTCGCCGTCGCTTTGGCGCATCGCATGGCACGAACAATATTCGCCGTCCTGAGGGACGGATCGCGTTACGAGCCGCAGTCAGCCTGACAGGCTCTCGGAATGGT
>NZ_JAMYSF010000076.1:0-1048 GCF_040321775.1 Mesorhizobium sp. M0243
CGGCCTGCCGAAGCCATAGAGCAGGTGCGCAAGGCGCTGCGGCTCAACCCTCACCCGCCCGGTTGGTACTACTGGATGTTGGGCCAGGCTCAGTATGCCATCGGCGACTACGAATCCGCGGTTCAAACGTTGCGGAGACCCGAAACTTATCGCACGACTTCACGACGCCTGCTTGCAGCAAGCCTTGCGCAACTTGGCCGTTTGGAGGAGGCGCGCTGGGAGGCGGAAATGTTCATGATAAGCAATCCGCACTTCACAATCAGGCATTGGTCAGCTTCGCAGCCTTTCCCGGCCGAGGACGTCCGACGGCATATCGTGGAAGGCTATCGCATGGCGGGGCTGCCAGAATGACTGTCACGGCTATGCCGTCGGGGCCGCAGTGGATAGCGTCTCGAGGCTGCCGCAGCAGCGAATATTTGGTCTCTTCTGCCGGAACGAAATTCGTCAAATCGAGACTTGAACATGGCAAGTGAAGACTTTCGGCACCGGAAAGCACAACGGGAGGATCTCCCGGCCCTGATTACGCTCATGGACGCGGCGATCTCTGAACTCCAGAAGCCCTTTCTAGATGACGCTCAGATCCAATCCAGCCGGGCCATCATGGGGCTGGATACACAACTTGTCGACGACGGCACTTACTTCCTCGTGGAGCACAACGGCGTTTTGGCAGGTTGCGGCGGTTGGAGCCGGCGCGCAACGATGTATGGTGGAGATCAGTCGCCTGGACGTGATGCAGCGCTGCTTGATCCTGCCAAGGACGCAGCACGCATCAGAGCCATGTACACCCATCCGGACTTTGTCCGGCGGGGGGTCGGCCACTTGATCCTTGCGCTTTGTGAGCGTGCCGCCAAGGCCGAGGGCTTCGCCCGTGCTGAGCTGGCAGCTACCGCGGCCGGAGAGCCACTGTATCGCGCCTGCGGGTACCAATCCGTCAAGAAATTCTTCGACGAGCGTGGCGGGGCTCCGGTTCCTATCCTGCTTATGAGCAAGACGCTCTGACCTCCGGCTTACAGGGCAGTCGCACGCAGTTGGCGGCGCTCGCCGGCAC
>NZ_JAMYSF010000077.1:0-999 GCF_040321775.1 Mesorhizobium sp. M0243
TAGAGCGTTTCATATTTTGACGGAAGCGTAGCCTGCGTTTTCGAAGTAGTTCTTGCATTCGGCTGCCTCGATGGTTTCGACGAGGTGGCCGATGTGGCGCCACGTGTCCTCGACGGTGCGTTTCTGAGCTTGTCGCATCCAGTGTTTGATCTTGGCGAAGGCCTGCTCGATCGGATTGAGGTCCGGCGAGTAGGGCGGCAGATACCAAAGCCTGGCGCCGGCAGCTTTGATCGTCTGCCTGATGGCCGCCGACTTATGGCTTCCCAGGTTATCCATGACCACGATGTCGCCGGGCTTCAGCACGGTGATGAGCTGCTGCTCGACATAAGCACGGAAGCATTGGCCGTTGATCGGTCCGTCGAAGACGCAAGGTGCTGCGAGCCGGTCCCAGCGTAGTGCACCGAGGAAGGTCAGCGTGCGCCAGTGGCCGTGTGGAGCCAAGCCGCGCAGCCGTTTGCCTTTCGGCCCCCAACCTCGCAGTGGAGCCATGTTGGTCTTGATCCAGGTCTCATCGATGAAGACCAGGCACTGTGGATCGAGACCGCTTTGCCAAGAGCGCCATCGCTGGCGCCTGCGGGCAATATCGGCACGCGCCTGCTCAAGGGCGAACAGAGTTTTTTTTGAAGCTCAGGCCTTCGCGGCGCAGGAACAGCCACACCGTATTGTGCGAGACCTTGACCCCGCGAGCATCCAGCTCGTCCTTCAGCCGACGCAGCGTCAGTTCAGAGGTCTGATTAAGCCGCTCCATAATGAAGGCCCGATGCGGCTCAAGGACGCGCTTGCGATGTCCGCCCATCTTGCCCGGCGCCACCGAGCCAGTGGCACGGTAACGCTGCGACCACTTCACTACAGAGGAAACCGCAACGCCAAAGCGCGAGGCAACCGCACGGCAGGTCTCCCCGTCGCCAACCGCCGCTACTGCACGCTCACGAAGATCATTTGAAAGCGCTCGCGTCATCAGATGCTGGCCTCCAATCCAGCCAGCATCTTGAATCACAA
>NZ_JAMYSF010000078.1:0-932 GCF_040321775.1 Mesorhizobium sp. M0243
AGCGCGCTTGACCTCAGGCCTTGCCCCGAGGCTACCATCGTCAACGATTTTGCGGCGTTAAGAATCTGTAAATTTTATTTCGAGTTTTGTTGCAAAGGTAAGCGCCTCTGCCGGCGTTTCCCAAGCCAGGGTCTTTCTCGGTCGGGCATGGAGGGCCGCTGCGACGGCGGCGATCTCGTCGGCGCTGTGGATGCTCAGGTCTGTGCCTTTCGGGAAGTACTGAGGCGGCTGCCCGTTGGTGTTCGCGCTGCCATGGGCTTTTCGGATCGCAGAAGTAAATCTATCTTGGGACGATCGTGCGGGCCGTTTCGGTTCCCTGATCCCGGGTCGGCGAACGACGAAGTTCTTCGGGCAAGGTTGACGATGGCGCGCAAAAACGCGTCGCGCATGGCTTCAGCCCCGTGTCCCGCGAGCGCAGGCCCGGTCTTCGTGCGCGGAGCTTCGCCATGCTCGCGAGCCTAGCAGCCTGTCGGACTTGAGCGGAGGGCTCGGATGAGATTCAGTTTCATTGATTGATTCCTTCTCGATGAGCGGAGCAACGATGAACAATTTTCGCCAGGTCGACCGCCAGACGGGTTTTCTGCTGCCACCCTCGGTGGATGAATGGCTTCCGGAGCGGCATCTGGCGCGTTTCGTGGTGGAAGTGATCGAGCAGCTGGACTTGTCGGCGATGGTCAAGGCCTACCGCGGCTCGGGCTCGGCCTCCTATCACCCGAGCGTCCTGCTGGGGCTTTTGGTCTACGGCTACGCCACCGGGGTGTTCTCGAGCCGCAAGCTGGAGTGTCAATGCCGCTCGAATTTTCCCCAAAAGTGCCGAAGTAAAATTCCCCAGTTTCGGCCGCGAGGGCATTATGCTCCCTGCCGTAAATTACACGCGCGCGGCGGACAGGGCGATCGTCTGGAAGCTGCCCGTCTACAATACGGTGCACCAC
>NZ_JAMYSF010000079.1:0-899 GCF_040321775.1 Mesorhizobium sp. M0243
ACCGCGCGCATTTTGGAGCGCAAGCCTATGCATCCGGCGCTGTTGCAAGTTATCCGCAGCTACGGCTCTTGACCCTGACGGCGCTCGCCACGCACCTGGTGCGTGATGCGGTGTTTGGGATCTACGGCAAGAATGAGATGCTCTATGCCAAGAGCTTGCTCGACCAAGTGCCGGACCAATCCCTGACGGTCTTCGACAAGGGCTTTTTCAGCGCCAGCCTGCTGCTGCAGCTTCAATCGAAGGGCAAGCAACGTCATTGGCTCCTGCCGGCCAAAGGCAACAGTGCATGGCAGCGCCTGGACCAGAACGCCACCGACTATCGGGTGCGCATGAAAGTCTCGCCGCAAGCACGCGAGGCCGAGCCCGACTTGCCGACATTCTGGGAAGCTCGGGCGATCGAGACGGTCAACCGGCATGGGCAAAAGCGAATATTGCTCACCTCATTGACGGACAAGAAGGCCTATCCTGCCCAGGAGATCGTGCAGCAATACGAAGACCGCTGGCGGATCGAAACCAGCTATCGAGAGCTGAAGCAGGAGCTTCTTGGCAGCGAATTGACGCTGCGCAGCGGCACACCGCAGACCGTTTATCAGGAAGTTTGGGGAGCCTTGCTGGCTTACAATCTGGTGCGGTTGGAAATGGCCGAGGTTGCCTCTGAAGCCGAGGTCAAGCCAACCGAATTGAGCTTCACCACAGCCCTGCACTACATTCGTCACGAATGGGGGTGGATGGCGATCGAAGCGCCAGCAAAACTACCCGCACACCTCATCCGATTAAGACAACGGCTGGGAGACCTCATCCTCCCAAAAACACGGGGGCGATCATGCCCCCGTGTCGTCAAAAAGCTACCAGCCAAATATCCTGTCAGAACACTGAAGGTGCCTAAGTGAACTGCATTA
>NZ_JAMYSF010000080.1:0-860 GCF_040321775.1 Mesorhizobium sp. M0243
GCACCAAATCATCGAGAAGCTCTCGTCCATCTGGCCTTGCTGCTTAGCAAGCAAGGCGACCATAACGGCGCCGAGGCGCTGGCCGGCCGGCTGGGTCGGGTCCAGAAAAGGAGCGGCGGCTGATGGCGGCTTCGACAAAGATCGCTCAGCCGGTGGAGGAGATTGCAATCGACGACTGCTGGCGGCAAATAGGCGTACGGGGCGACAAGTCATGTCCGCTACTGGAGCAGCATCTCCACTGCCGGAATTGCCCGACCTACAAGAAGATTGCACGACGCCTTCTTGACCGTGCAGCGCCCTCGGCATACCGCGACGAATGGCATGATAACGCTGATCGTGCAGGGATCCATTCGACAGACAGCGACGCGCTGCAGACGGCCGTTCTCTTCCGTTTGGGGGACGAATGGCTTGCACTGCCGGTCGGTATTTTTCATGAAGTGGCTGAATCTCGTCGCGTTCATTCACTTCCACACCGCAGGAACAGTGCACTGCTCGGTATTGCGAATGTCCGTGGTGAATTGCTCATTTGCCTGTCCCTGGCCGAATTGCTCGGGATAGACGAGCGCAAGGAGGGGGAACAAGGCACACGCACCAAGGTATTTCGCCGCCTAGTCGTGGTAGGCGAGCACGACAAGCGGGTTGCTTTTACGGTTGACGAGATCCACGGCTTACATCGGTACCAAGAACGCGACACTCTCGATGTTCCGGCCACGATTGGCAAGGCAGTGTCGGCCGCTACAGTTGCCGTGCTGCCGTGGCAGGGACGAGCCGTTGGCTGTCTCGATCCACGACAACTGCTCACGATGCTTGACCGGAGCATCGCATGACAGATGGAGACTTCAGCCAGGTTTCGATGCTCA
>NZ_JAMYSF010000081.1:0-805 GCF_040321775.1 Mesorhizobium sp. M0243
GGTTCGCAGCAAGGCGGCGTTGACACCATAGGAGCAACCGACATCGATTATCTTTAACTTCGTCTTGTTTCGAACGCGTCGATAATCGGCGAAGACCCTTTCGAAGATCTGCTTCGCCCGATCTGGAAGCATATAGTCCAGGGCCAAACACCCCCGAAAATAGGCGTGCGGCCACCTGCGATTGTAGGTTGCCGTGAAATCGTACTTCGCCCCCTGAATTCTGCCGTGCTCTGCACTTGCTGCCTGACCTGACATGCTGCTTCTCTTCTTCTCCAGTGATCGCAATCTCACCCACGATATAAATATCGCTCGCCAGCTCCTGCCACCTCACGAGAGACGTTTCAAAAGTCGTGCCAGGCTGAGCAGAGGCCATAAAAGCGAGTTTCTGCACATGAACTCAATTGCTTACATGAGAGTGCAGTAGGAGGCTAAGTCGAACATCACCGTGTCGCGTACTCGACACTCCGGCAATATCGATGCACGTCGCCCTCCCAGAATGGACATGAGAGGCGACCGGGTCCGCTGGATTGGTCTCCAGTGGGGGGCAGCAGCAACGCACTGCCGGAGTTGCTGTCCGAGCTAAGGTCGGGAGTCGGATTGGTTCATAGTTTGATGAAACCGTCGAAAGAAACGAGATGCGTGGAGGGAAGGGGCCAGCCCCGAAGGAAGTTTGCGCGAGGAGAGCCTTCGCGGGGAGGCCAGGATCCGGATGTCAAACGGCCCTTTAATTGCGGGTAGTTGTCAATCCGGATCTCGCACTGCCATCGCCGGGGTCATGGTCCTTTCCGAGGTCGAGTGCCTCATG
>NZ_JAMYSF010000082.1:0-805 GCF_040321775.1 Mesorhizobium sp. M0243
AGGGCAAAGTGAGGTGATGGCGAACAAACGGAGACGAAGAACCAGGACACCCCGATTAATCCGAAGCGCCTCGAGCGCGCTCGATTGAGTGGGACCTGTTCTCCAAGCGGATATTCATCAGGGCGCGCAGCGATCCCGTTGCACATTCAGACGCCGTATACATGGCCGCAACCGACCTGTTCACCAAACCCGATCCGATACCCTTGACCCGCAGGAGCCATCCATACACGGGTTAAAGTCGGGGCTGTAAGGCGGTAGGAAGAGCATTCGCGCGCCGGCCGCTTCGATCGCTTGGCGGGCGGCGGCGACTTTGTGAGCGGGCAGGTTGTCGAGGATGACGATGTCACCAACTCGAAGCGTAGGCGCCAATACATGCTCGGCATAAGCGGCGAACCATTCACCCGTCATCGGTCCGTCGAGGACCATCGGCGCAGTCATGCCCGTCAGGCGCAATGCGCCTGTAAAAGTAGTCGTTTTCCAGTGCCCGTGCGGGATCGGAGATCGGCACCGCATGCCCCGCTTTGCCCGTCCACGCAGGCGAGCCATCTTCGTCGATGCGCCGGTCTCGTCGATAAAGACCAACCGTTCGGGATCGAGATCAGGCTGGGCCTTGAACCAGGCGCGTCGCCGCGCGAGCACGTCGGGCCGATCCTGCTCGCTGGCGTGCGCTGTTTTTTTTGAAGGTCATCGAGTGACGGTCGAGAAAGCGCCAGATCGTGCTCGGCGCGAACACGACCGCATGCTCCGCCCTGAGAAATTCAGCCAACTCGACCAGTGTGATGTCGTCCTGACCTTCGATCACCGC
>NZ_JAMYSF010000083.1:0-795 GCF_040321775.1 Mesorhizobium sp. M0243
ATCGGCTCTACGGTGTTCTTGAGGGCCGGGCTTTCATTGGGAGTTTCACCTTTCGACAAGGCAGCCCGGCTTGTGTCCAGCACAGCAGTTTCAGCCAGACGGAATTGGTTGGCGAGTTCTTTGACGAGTGCATAATTCTGCTTGTCGATGTCGGAGACGATTGTTGCCTCATAGTCGTCCATCGATCGCTGCACTTGGTCGCGATTGGTCGTGATCGCGCTTTCAAGCGTGCTTCTGTCCGACGGGTTTTCCTGAAGGGCAAATTCCTGAAGCAGACTATGGGCCGCCATCTGGCCCGTCATGATCTCGGTGCTGTGATAAAGGTCCGGTAGGATGCCCTTCTCGACCTCAGTCGCCTCCTGGCCCGCCTGAAGAAACCAGGCGTACGCCATGACGGCTATCACGGACATGACCACCAGAACGGCAGCGAAACTGACGAGGATGCGGTGGCGTATTGTCAGACTCTTCATGGAACCGGTTCACCAATGGGGGCATCGTGGGCTGCGCGACAAGCGCTCGTTCCGACGTATTCGAAAAGGTGCGTCGAAAAGCGGCAGTCTGATGCTGAATGGTTTCTTTTCCGTTCCATCGCAAATGATGGAGAGGCGGCTCGCCAATCGGCGGCGCCAGAAGCGGTGGTCAAGGACGTCCTGCCGTCCACGCACATCAGCCCGACATCGGCTAGGGTGGCACGCCGCGTCAAGAGGAGCGTGTATGAGCTACTTGTGGCCATGAGTTGAATGACTGCTTAGGTCAGCTCGATGCCCGAAAGCCGACCTCCCGCTTGCGGCCCAA
>NZ_JAMYSF010000084.1:0-754 GCF_040321775.1 Mesorhizobium sp. M0243
CTCGATACGGTCCGGCAGTTTGACGAGATAGTCGTTCGCTCCCGCAGCGAACGCCTCGCCCTTGGTGGCTGGATCTTCCTTGCTCGACAGCACAATGACTGGGACCGCGCGTGTCGACCCATGCTTCCTGTATTCTCGCACCAGATGCAGCCCATCGACCCCGGGCATGACGAGATCCTGCAGAATAACCGTTGGCTTTACCTCATCCGCGACCGTCATCGCTCTCAATGGGTCGGTGCAGAAGTGTAAGGAAATATCGGGCGCGGTGGCTAGAGCGCGCCTGACCGCCTCGCAAACCATGATCTGATCATCGATGAGCAGAACCATGGATGAATAATTATCTGCGAGTGGCGGGACCAGCTCTGGTTCTTGCGTCATCGGACGGGCCCTTTCACGTGGAGCGCTCGCAGGCTTCGATTATACGTGAGCCGATAGCACTCAAAGGAAGAATATCAACAGCCGCGCCGATGTCGGCGGCGGCCTTCGGCATGCCATAGACGGCACTGGTTGCTTTATCCTGCGCGATTGTGAGATGCCCCTTGTCGCGGAGCTGTCTCAGCCCGCGCGCACCATCCCTGCCCATGCCTGTGAGCAGAACACCAGTCACCGAGCCGGGCCACCATTGCGCCGCACTTTCGAAGAACACATCTACGGACGGCCGATAAACATTGTCCTTGGGGCTGGGCGTATAGCCAAGTTGCCGAGCTGACTTGAAAACCAGATGATCCGCAGAACTGGCAACGAGAACGGTGCC
>NZ_JAMYSF010000085.1:0-753 GCF_040321775.1 Mesorhizobium sp. M0243
CCTCTTTAACGCGTTCAATGTTCCTTGCTCGTCCAGGTCCAGAAGTCGGCTGTAGCCCACCACGTCGGCGGCCAATATGGCGGCAAGACGGCGTTTGGCGCGTTCTTCGGCCATTTCGCTTTGCTTTCATTGAAAGCAGAAAAATGGGATTGTATGACGTCTATTTCAAAAGTCTATCAGGCTGACTTTGAAGCTCGATCGGCAAGCCGCTACATGGGGTGATCGCGTCACCTCGGTCGATCATTCACTTTCTTGTTTACGCGGTCGCGAGGACGATACCTCAAAGACGGAGGGGCCTCAGCCGAGCCCGCATTGTGTCGTTTCGGAACCGGGTGGACCAATCAATTTAGGGTCATGTTGAAGGAACTCAACGCCGACCTGTGCCAGGGTCCCGCCTCATCACAACCAGTCCAAAGAGAAGATCGCCCCCTTTCACCACTCTTTCCTTCGCGGCGCCCAACCGCAGGCCGTGGCCCGCCCGTTCAGTCATGCGCTCCGGATTGCGGCGCGGCCAATTTAACGGTCGATGTAATCCCCCGTTTACCGCTCTGGAGTGCGTGGCGGCACCTGATCTAGGAGTGCGATCTCATCGGTCGCTGCTGGCAGTTCGCCCCTTGGCGTCAGCTTGTCGACCGCCTCGGGCAAGTCTTTAGTGATGCGGGCAATCAACTCATCGCGCGACAGACCAGTTTGCATCGAAAGCGCAGTGAGAGTGTCCTCGTCAATTGCCGTCTCCACGTCCTTCGGGTCGAT
>NZ_JAMYSF010000086.1:0-737 GCF_040321775.1 Mesorhizobium sp. M0243
CTGGACGTCAAGGCCGGCGACCGCATCCTGTTCGGCAAGTGGTCGGGTACCGAAGTCAAGCTCAATGGCGAAGACCTTCTGATCATGAAGGAATCCGACATTATGGGCATCATCGGCTGATATCAGGCCTTTCCTTCGCACCATCAAATCTGAATTTCGGGCGAGATGCCCAGGAGTAAAAAAATGGCTGCCAAAGACGTAAAATTCTCCCGCGATGCCCGTGAGCGCATGCTTCACGGCATCAACATCCTCGCCGACGCGGTGAAGGTCACCCTCGGCCCCAAGGGCCGCAACGTCGTCATCGACAAGTCGTTCGGCGCCCCGCGCATCACCAAGGACGGGGTCACCGTCGCCAAGGAAATCGAACTTTCCGACAAGTTCGAAAACATGGGCGCGCAGATGATCCGCGAAGTTGCTTCGAAGACCAACGACATCGCCGGTGACGGCACCACAACCGCGACCGTTCTGGCGCAGTCGATCGTCCAGGAAGGCAACAAGGCCGTTGCCGCCGGCATGAACCCGATGGACCTGAAGCGCGGCATCGATCTGGCCGTGACCGAAGTCGTCGCGGCGCTCGGCAAGGCTGCCAAGAAGATCAAGACCTCCGAGGAAGTTGCCCAGGTCGGCACGATCGCCGGCAATGGCGACGAGTCGGTCGGCAAGATGATCGCCGAAGCGATGCAGAAGGTCGGCAACGAAGGCGTCATCACGGTTGAGGAAGCCAAGACCGCCGAGAC
>NZ_JAMYSF010000087.1:0-716 GCF_040321775.1 Mesorhizobium sp. M0243
GCCACCTTGTATCTACACGAGAGAGATTTCGTGGGATTAGAGCGATTGAGCCAAGGTCCGGGCGGCCGCCCGGACCTTGGCTTGGCGAAGTCGCCCGTACCACCTGAGGTTACAACCGCGGGAGAGCTTGGGATCTTCGCCTTCGTCACGCACGACCGAACAGTCGCTTGGTTCCAACCGTACGCACAAGGCAGGTTACCGTGAACAGGATTATTTGTGGAGTTGATGTTTCGAAAGATTGGCTGGACGCGCATGTCCGGCCTGGCGGAGCGGCAGCGCGCTTCGCCAACGATGCGGCGGGGATTGCAGCTCTTTGGCTGTTCTGCCGCAGCCATGGCGCAGCCCTTGCGGTGATGGAGGCATCGGGCGGCTATGAACGGCTGGGGTTCATGCTCTTGTGGGCGCACGGCATGCCGTGCGGCGTGGTCAATGCCAAGAGCGTGCGCCGTTTCGCCGAGGCGATGGGCTATCTGGAGAAGACCGACAGGATCGACGCCGCTGTCATCGCCCATTACGGCGCAGTCAAGAACACGGTGCCGACGCCACCGCCAAGCGCTGCCCAACAGCGGCTTACCGCGTTGGTTGGCCGGCTTTGCCAGATTGTCGGCGATGCGACCATCAACAAGCAGCGTAGAAGTGCCGCATGCGACGCCGAGGTATGCGCCAGCATCGAGGCGACGCTGGCCTTCCTCAAGCGCGAGCAACGGCGCCTGGAA
>NZ_JAMYSF010000088.1:0-605 GCF_040321775.1 Mesorhizobium sp. M0243
CAGTTGCCTGACGGGCTGGGAGAAGCGCTATCATGCGGGCGGGATAGAGGCGCTCGGCCCACGTCCCAGAGGACGACCCATGTCAAAGCCGCCGTCCCCCGCAGTGCCTGTTGCAGCCAGTGACGAGGCCAAAAGCCGCGAAGAACTGCTGGCTGAGCTGAAGCATCTGCGGATGGAGAACGACTACCTAAAAAAACTAGAGGCCTTAACGCAGGGACATGCGCTCAAAAAGCGCAAGCCGTCCAGGCGTTAAGGCCGTTGCATTCGCTTGAGGGGCTGCTCGAGCTGGCGAAGCTTGCGCGCAGCACGTTCTATTACAGACAGAAAGCAGCGAAGCGCTCGGACCGCCATGCGGCGCTGAAGGCGGCGATCAAGGCCATCTTCGACAGCCACAAGGGTCGCTACGGCTATCGCCGGGTGACTGCGCAACTGCACCGGTTGGGCCGGCGCGTCAACCACAAGACCGTCCAGAGCCTGATGGCCGGGATGGGATTGAAGTCGCTGGTCAGGCGAAGAAGTATCGCTCCTACAGGGGCGAGGCTGGGCGGACCGCTCCCGATCTGTTGCAGCGCAAGTTCGGCGCCGACCGCGCCAACCGCAAATGG
>NZ_JAMYSF010000089.1:0-591 GCF_040321775.1 Mesorhizobium sp. M0243
CCATCGATTGCCCCGGATCAGGCGCCCGCAACAAGGCGAAGCCCAAGCTGCGGGACAAAAAACCCAATCCCGTCCCCCGCAAACCAATCTGCACCGTCCCCCAGGCACCAGCCAGCGGCCCGTTCGCATTCGGGGGACTGCCGAAGCTTCTCGGAATACGCCGGATGGTCCGAAGGCTGCCGTAAGCCGACGCAGCAGCAGACTTCTTGGCTAAGCGACATGGAGAGCGTCACGCCGCGCCCGGAATAGATGCTATCAAAGACAAGATCGTGGCTTCACGCGATAAAGACGCGGCCGGCGGGAGGGCACCACGCGAGCTCCTGGGTGCCGATACTCTAACCACACTCTCTCCGCGGTTCGCGGCCAAAGGCCGGAAAGGCCCTGCCTAGCCCGTACGGCACCTTGGCGGCCCGCGACCAGCTTCGTCGATCGGAGCGTATAGGTCCCCGAAGGAGGTCGTGAAATATATTTCAATATGTGAATTATATTGACAACATGCGGATTCCGACGTGAAGCCGGCCGCCATTCCGATCAAACACCGGCCACCATTCCGGTATGAAGCCGGCCACCATTCCAACCAAAGACCGGCCA
>NZ_JAMYSF010000090.1:0-553 GCF_040321775.1 Mesorhizobium sp. M0243
CACCAGTTGCACCATCATCACCGAGCCGGCCGGCGAGCCGATGAAGAACTTGCACGATCGGCAGCCGGTCATCCTCGACCAAGCCTACTATGACGCGTGGCTGGATCCGGCGACGCCCAAGGACGACTTGAAAGACATTCTCAGCCACGACATCGACGGTCAACTGCAGTTCAATCGCGTCGGTCGCGACGTCAACTCGACGCTAATCAACAAGCAGCCCAATGACCATCCCTCCTTGGTCGGGCCTATCAATCCTCTCTAACTATGCTGATTTGCGGCCCTTCGCCTTTGGCCGGTCTTGGTTGATGCCTTCGTTGGCGAGGCTCTTTCGAAGAACCGAGGCCAGATCGACCACGTTCTCCTTAGGTTTCGGCGCCGGTTTAGGGGGCTTTTTGCCCTTGCGCTTGGCGTCGATCATGGCAATCAACGCATCCTCGTAGGTGTCCTCGAATTTCGAAGGATCGAACTTCGTCACCTTCTTGTCGATAAGGAGCCCCGCGATTTCGAGCAAATCCGCATCGTATTTCGGGCTCTTCACATCGTCGAAGACGGT
>NZ_JAMYSF010000091.1:0-550 GCF_040321775.1 Mesorhizobium sp. M0243
TTTCGAGGTTGGAATTGTAGGCCCACAGGCCGGCAAACGAGAACGGCGCGTGATCGGGCAAGTAGATGTGCCAAGGGTCTTTTTTGCCATCTGCTGGAGAGATGGTCCATTCGTAGAAGCCGTCGGCGGGGATCAGACAGCGCTTCGACTTGAAGGCATCGCGGAAGGCCGGCGCAGTGTCTATGCCTTCGATCCTGGCGTTGAACATCGCCGCCTTGGGCATCTCCTTCGCCCAGAAAGGAACTAGCCACCAGCGACCCTCGCGGAGCTTGTGGTTGCCGTTCTCGCCGGCGGTGACGAATGGGACTTCCTCAGTCGGGGCGATGTTGTAGCGAGGGGCATCATTGCGACCGGTTTCTGCGGGCGCCGTCAGTCGATATAGCCGGTGGATTTCCGACCAGGTCAGATATCTCGTGTAGCGTCCGCACATGCTCACTCTACCAATTCAAGGAAGAGAAAGTTCTCAGGCACCGCATCGGCAGGCCAATTGGCGCAGCACGCCGCGACGGCAGCCTTGTTGGCATCCATCCAGATTGATGCTGCTGCATCC
>NZ_JAMYSF010000092.1:0-535 GCF_040321775.1 Mesorhizobium sp. M0243
GCGTAATCCAGAGTGGTTCCGGCCGCTCCACCGATCTCGCTGCGCGGTACGGAGGCGAAGAGTTCGTCATCGTGCTGGTCGACACTTTACTGGAACAATCCAGCGCGATCGCAGAGCGGCTCGTCCAGAGCGTGCGGGAATTGAACATACCCCACGGCCCGGATCGCGTGACCATCAGCGTTGGCGCCGCAACAGCGGTGCCCACCGAGAACGAGACGCCAAACGATTTCGTCAATGCCGCCGATTTGGCTCTGTTTCGTGCCAAATCGGAAGGACGAGATCGTGTTGCGCTTCATATGTCCCGCAGCTAGAGAAGCTCAATGCACCTCCGAAGAGCGGGTGTGTAATTTGAGGCTAAGATGGGGCGTGAGAGCGGCACTCGGTTGAAGATAGGAGCCGGACAACGGGCTTGAAGACTGGTTGGGCAAACGTTGGGAATGACAGCGACAGCGAGCTGGCCAGGTTCCGCTCCCTCCTCCTTATCATTGCGCCGCTTAAAACCCCAGGGTTGATTGCCGTGTGAAGCACTGGCGCG
>NZ_JAMYSF010000093.1:0-526 GCF_040321775.1 Mesorhizobium sp. M0243
TCTGGCTGATCGAGCACGGCGTCGCCATCTCCCATTCCAGGCCTCTGCATCCGCAGACGCTGGGCAAGGAAGAGCGCTTCCACCGCTCGCTCAAGGCCGAAGCGATGGCCGGACCTGCTTTCGAAAATCTCGATCGCGCGCAGAAAGCCTTCGATGCCTGGCGCGACCTCTACAACACCGAAAGACCCCACGATGGCCTCAAGGGTTGCGTCCCCCTCGACAGATACACACCCTCGCCGCGATCCTTCTGCGAGGCCGTCGAAGCTTTCGACTACCCACAAGACGCCATCGTTCGCAAGGTCCAGAAAGAGGGCCGCGTCGCCTTGTGCGGCTACATCCTGCGCCTCTCCAAGGCATTTGGAGGGAAAGCCGTGGCCTTCACCCCCACCGGCAAGGACGGCGTCTTCCAAGCCTTCTTCAGACATCAGAAAATAGAAACAGTCGACCTCAACCTCTGCAGACGATAAGTGACAAAACTGTTCGCGATGTCCTCGCACACCTGTTCGCGATGTCTCCGGTCCAAACA
>NZ_JAMYSF010000094.1:0-506 GCF_040321775.1 Mesorhizobium sp. M0243
TTGTGCTGTCGAGCAAGGAAGATCCAGCCACCAAGGGCGAGGCGTTCGCTGCGGGAGCGAACGACTATCTCGTCAAACTGCCGGACCGTATCGAGTTGATTGCACGTATTCGATATCACACGCGGGCCTATCTGGATCACGTCCAGCGAGACGCGGCGTACCGAGCGCTAAGGGAAAGCCAGCGACAGCTGATCAGTGCAAATCTCGAGCTTGAACGTCTGACGAGGATCGATGGCCTGACGGGTCTAGGCAACAGGCGCTATTTTGACGAATATCTGGCGGCTGAATGGAAGCGCGCTTTTCGCGCACAGTCCCCATTGTCGCTGTTGATGATCGATGCAGACAACTTCAAACAATACAACGATACCTATGGCCACATGGCCGGCGACGAGGTGCTCAAGCAAATCGCCAGCGTAATCCAGAGTGGTTCCGGCCGCTCCACCGATCTCGCTGCGCGGTACGGAGGCGAAGAGTTCGTCATCGTGCTGGTCGACACTTTACTGGAA
>NZ_JAMYSF010000095.1:0-504 GCF_040321775.1 Mesorhizobium sp. M0243
TCTCCACGCTGTCGGCGACACGCAATGTGCTGCCATCCACGGCATAGCGCGCAAGACCCCGCCAGCCTCGCCCGACTTGGTGTCGCTCGTCCCAGCACGTCGCGCTCATCGCAAACAACTGCGCCAGCGGCGCCTGGCCTAAGCGCTGGCGGGCCTGCGTCAAGGCGCTCTTGGCAATGTCCGGGTTCACCTCATCGGGCAACACCAGATCCAGATGGGCCACCACCTCAGGCATGGACTGATGACGATACAAGGAAAGCGCAATCACCAGCCAGACAACTTGCTCGGCGGGGAGCTTGCGCTTGCGGATGCTCGCCTTGCCGCTGCTGGCAAGCGCCAAGGCGATCCATTCCGGATCAATTGCACCCGAAAGTGCCGATAAATCGGCTGTATGTCCTATGCGACCTGGCATCTCAAAACACGAACAGGATGGAAACGAATCTCCATCCTGTTCGATAGGTCTTACCAGATCCTCATCCAGCCCAACTTAAGTGAACTGCATTA